>JAGRJB010000225.1 GCA_020442965.1 Pseudomonadales bacterium | reverse complement strand
CATGTTGTGGTGTTCGGCCACCCAGAACCGCCGATAGCCCAGGTCCTCCGCATGCTGTGCGAGCTCGAGGCTACGCGGCAGTGCCTCACGCGGCGTCTCACCGACACGAACCGGTACGAGGTCGAGAATTGACAGCGGTACCATCGGCGCGACTATTTCTTACGTCGCACAACCCTGCGCTTGCCGGATGGGCGCTTGCTCTTGGCGCGGGTGCGTGCGGCCGCCTTGGCCCGCTTCGTGACTGACTTCTTCTTGGCGGCGCTCTTTTTGACTGCGCTCTTTCTGACCGCGCTCTTCGTGGCGGCTCGCTTCTGCGCAGGTTTCTTCTTGACGACCTTCTTCCGGGCGGCGGTCTTGCGCGACGGCTTGCGCTTGCTGCTCGGCGGTACCGCAGGTTGCGGCGCGATCGGCGCATTTGTTCGCTTGCTAACTATTTGTGCGCGGGCAGCACGCGTCCCCTCGCCCTGATACTCGACCACACCGGCAAGTGCCTTTGCGCCGCCGGTCTTGATCGTCCCTAGCTGCGCGCCGGAGGCGAGTTCGATCTTCAGCACATCGCCCGAAAAGTAATTACCCACGTAGCCGTAGCGCCCATCGGTGGTGATATCCATGATCGCCCAGCCAAATCCTGGCAGCGCAATTTCACGCTTGGTCGCACCGCTGTCATCGACCACTTCCACGCGCCCACCCCGCAGCACATAGAGCATCCCGTTGGGGGCATACTCCATCGCGAAGAACATCGCCGGCGGCCCCTGAAACGGCGGCTGAAATGACTGTAGATCCGGCAGTTGTTTGTCGTTGGCCAAGTCGTATCGCATCAGGCGCGGCCCCGTCTCGGAGCAATAGACCAACGTCTTGCCATCGGCCGACAGCGTGGACATCGTCACGCCAAGAAAGCCACCCATGCCGCCATGCGTTTGCGTAGCGTACTCCTTGATCAACTTGCCATCGGATTTGAAATGCCACACATGCCCGTCGCCGAAGCGATCCGTACCGGGCATGAACGGCAGCTTAGTATGCATGCGTGCCGCAATCTCGGGCTTGACGGTAGAACCGACCACGTGCTCACCCAGATATAGCGTGCCGTCTGGCGCAAAATTCACGTGCGAAAATGGCCGGCGCGGAAACTCCGACCGACGCACCACCTTGCCGTCCGGATGAATGTTGAGGACCACGAACTCCTGACTGTCGAACGCCCACAGCACACCGCGCGGATCGAACTTCAAGCCGCCTACGAGATGGGTCGTATCGCGTAGATACAGCAGACCCTTCTGATGACCTGCGACATCGTACTGGATGATTCGGCCGCGACCCGCGTGATCGTCGTTCGGATCGTTCAACTCAGTGACAGCGACAAACAAATCGCCGAGCGAGAAAGGCTGCAACGTGGATTCTTGCATCGAAGGTTCCTTTGCCAGGACCGCAGTAAGGAGCACCACAGTCGTCAATACGAAAGCCGTTGGTCCAATGCGCAGCCGCACTCAGACGCCTAGACCATAGCGCGACAGGATATCGCGCCTGCTGAACAACATGCCAAGACTGCGGCCCATCAATCGCCCAGTGGTGAGCCACGTGATGTCGCTGCCCTGTTTCGTATCGGCGAGCATGCGATCGACGATCCAGGGCGCGGTCGTCTCGACGTGCTCACCAATGAAATTCAATGGCTTCAGCACTTTGGCGCGCTCCTCAGGCGGCACAGCGGCGATCTCACGCAACATCCCCTCCGTCATGTTAACACCGGGGCTAATCGTACCGATCAACACCATCGGCGCACTTTCTTTGGCCTCCTCAACCAGTGCGGTCGCGAAATACTTGAGCGCGCGCTTGGTAGTCGAGTAAACGGTCATGTTCGCAACGACGCGACCCGAGGCGCTGCCCCCGCCGAGCGTGAGGTAAATCCGGCCACCGCCCTGACGTTTCAGCCCGGCCATCGCAACATCACAGGCAAACAGGGTGCCAATTACATTGTCGCGAACCATCCGATCGATGTCATCCGGCGTCGTTTGGAGGAACGACGCGCCCGTGCGTGCGTAACCTGCGTTGTTCACCCAGATGTCGACACGGCCAAATCGCCCGACGGCCAAATCCCACAGCGACCGCACGGCAGCTGGGTCGGTCGTATCACAAACTACACCGTCGACGACCGCACCCTGCGCGGCGAGTGGCTTGAGCTTGGCGAGCGCCGCATCTACGCCCGACTGGCTGCGTGCGCAGATAGCCACGTTGTGCCCCCTGCGCAGGAGCTCGGTGGCATAGGCCATCCCAAGCCCTTTAGTGCCACCCGTGATGACCACCGATTTCGCCGCCACGCATCCCCCTACAGCAAGTGCAGACAATAGGCGAAGCGACTGCGCTTTGCGATACTAGTCGCCAATTGAGGGATGCAGCATGGGCAAGACGTTCGTCATAACCGGCAGCACGCGCGGTATTGGTAGTGGTATCGCCGCAAATTTGTTGGCACGTGGTCACAGCGTGGTCGTCAGCGGTCGCAGCCTAACTTCGGTAACGGGCGCCGTGGAGAAGCTGACCGGAGCTGCGACGGCAGGTGGCGGTCGGGTTCAGGGGATTGCGTGCGACGTGACGCAGCGCGATCAACTACAGCGCCTCTGGCAGGAAGCTGTGCGCGCCTTTGGGCGAGTCGACGTCTGGGTGAACAACGCGGGGGTCGCAAACCGCCGGCAGCGAGTCGGCGAACTGCGCGAGTCGGATGTGCGTGCTGTCGTCACGACAGACTTGCTCGGCATGATGCATGGAACCCAAATTGCGCTGAGCGGCATGCTCGCGCAGGGCGCTGGCACGATCTACAACATGGAGGGCTTTGGCTCGAGCGGGATGACGACGCCGGGCATGAGCCTCTATGGTGCCAGCAAATTCGCGCTCACCTATTTCAACAAGTGCTTGATCAGCGAGACGCGTCACACGGCCGTGAGAATCTGTTACTTGAGCCCAGGCATTGTCGTCACCGATTTGCTGAAGGAAGACATGGCCAGTGCGAGCGGTGAGGATTGGGAGCGTACCCAGCGCGTCTATAACATTCTGGCGGACCGCGTCGAAACGGTGACGCCCTATCTCGCAGACGGCATCGCCCGAGATCAAAAGCACGGCGCACGCGTCGCCTGGCTCACCTCGAGCAAGGCAGCGGGGCGATTCATCAGCTCAATCTTTCGCAAGCGCGTTCTACTAACCGATATCGATCGCCCACACTAACTAATCGGTCAATCCGAGAAATCGTGACGGGGTGGTAAGCGCCTCATGGTCACGCCACCCGGCCACACGAGGCGCCACCAGACGATGCGCTGTGGCGCTGTACAGCGGGATGACCGGATAGTCGCGCAGCAGAATCCGCTCGACCTCGCGATACCGGGCAATACGCATCGCCGGCTCTAGCTGGCGTTCCGCCAGCGCGCTCAGCCGGTCAACCTCGACATTGTTGTAGAACATGAAGTTCAGGAACGAATCGCTGGCAAAGCGACCGATGAACGTGCCGATGGTCTGGATGGTCGCAAACGGGACGTAGTCCTGCAGGTCATATTCGCCAGCTCGCAAACGAATGCTGTACGCGCGCGTTTCGAGGCCAACGAGTTCAAGATCGACACCGAGCGGGCGCCACATTGCGCCGATCGCGAGAAACATGCGCTGCGTGACGGGGTTGGCCGCATACAGTGACTGGAGAGTGACGCGTCGCCTGGGACCGATGCCATGTTTACCGAGCAGTTCTCGTGCCACTGCCAGCCGCTGCGACCGTGGCCAGAGCGAGTGCTCCGGCAGAACCGGGGCGCCATAGTCGGTCACCGCCGCCGGCACGATCGACTCCCAGGGGCGTTCGTCCAGCTGCCGCACCTTCGAAGCGAGTACGGCGCGGTCCACGCCTAACGACAAGGCGCGACGAACGTCGGGCTCAACCAGCTTGCCCCGCCGGCAGTTGACACCAAGCCAGCCCGCACCCCAGGCAGGCGTCGTACGTAGCTCTTTGGCACGCTGCTGCTTCGCCAAAGCGAGTGCCGTTCCATCAGAGATCTGCACCAAGTCGAGTTGATCGCTCAAGTACAGCCGCAGGCGCGTCGCGTCGTCGATGCCTGAGATCCACTGCACACGCGGCGCCGCTACATCCGATGCGGACCAAAAGCGCGGATTCGCCACCAGGTCCACCGTGCCACTTTGTGCCCACGAGCGCACTCGGTAGGCGCCGTTGGTCACCACCACTGCCGGCTTCGCCCAATCGCGACCGTATTTGGCAATGGCGTGTGAGGGCACTGGATATAGCGCCGCCAACAACGCCGGCAGGTCCGTTTCCGGTTGCGCCAATTCGAAGCGGACGGTCTGCGCGTCCGGTGCCGAAATGCCCAGGCTCGCCAATGGCAGTCTGCCGGCACGGACCGCACTGCCGTTCTTGATCGCATCGAAGCGAAACGCCAGCGTAGCCGCCGCTTCGGGCGACATGAATCGTCGCACGGAGAAAACGAAATCTTCCGCACCCAGCGGCTGACCGTCGGACCAGGCTGCGTCGTCGCGCAATTTGAACGTCCAACTGAGCCCGTCGGAACTGCGCTGCCAATTCGCCGCACAGCCCCCGACGAGGCGCCCCCTCGCATCAGTCGTCGTGAGCCCGACGAACAATTCCGCCGCTATTTCGGCATCCAACGAAGATCCGAGGCGCTGCGGATCCAGCGTCGTGAGCGTACCGGCGCGCGAGCGACGCAATACACCCGGCACACCGGCCGCTGGTGCAGCATTGGCGAGGATCGCAGCCGTCGCAGCGGCGCTGGCATACAGGAAGTGACGTCGTCGCATAGCTCGAAAGGCATCGCCCACGGTGCAGCTGGCCGTCGATGCTAACGCAATGACTTACGCAGCGCGAGGCTCTAGCCGCTGGCGCGGGCCCCGTGTGTGGGTTCCGGAATTCGCAGGATCAGCCACAACGCAGGTATGCAGAGCAACGTCGCAATCACGAACGGTCCCGCGTGGCTGAAGCCGACATACATCGGCCCCGACAGTGCGGGACCGATCACCCGTCCCAAACTACTACGAGATTGCACCACCCCCATGACAGTTCCGCGTTCCTGTGGCGATGCCTGGAACGATGCCAGCGACGTAAATGCGGGATTAGTTAGCCCGAGCCCGAGGCCCATGACGACCAGTCCAGGCCAGAGCGCCAATGGGTTGTGCAAAAAGCTGATAATCGCGAGGCCAAGACCGAAGGCGACCACACCGACAATTCCCACACCGCGCTCGCCGATGCGTCTGGCCAGTTGACCGACGAGGCCCGCCTGCGACACGACCGCCATGCTCGCCAGCACTGCGAACGCGATTCCCACCCATTTGCTGTTGTGACCATGGGTATCCGCCGCCCAGATCGGATACACCGACTGCATCATGGCAGCAGCTACTCCGACCAATAGAGTGGTCGCGAGAATCGATACCAGTGCCGGTCGACTGCGCAGTACACTCCAGGGAGAACTGCCCGACTTCCGGGTGGTAGCACGTAGCGGCTTGCGATTCGCCGGCTCGAGACTCTCGCGCAGCAAGAATACCGTACCCAGAAACGCCAGCGCGGACAGTGTCGCCGCGACGTATCCCGGCCATTGCAACGAGACTGCCGAGCTGCCGATCACGCCGAGTGGACCACCGATCAACGGGCCTAACATAAACCCAAGACCGAATGCGGACGACAAGATACCAATCGACTTGGCACGATTTTTTGGCTCGCTGATATCCGATACGTAGGCGAACGCGGCGCCAATATTCCCGGACATGATGCCGCCGATCGCACGAGTCAAAATCAGCATCCACACTGAATCCGCGTGCGCCATCAATAGGTAGCTTACGAACGCCCCGAACATGCTGAGCATCAGAATCGGTCGCCGGCCATACGCGTCGCTCACGCGACCCCAGATGGGCGTGAAGACCAACTGAAAGAGCGAGTACACGCCGGGGCCGGCGAAAGTCAGCCAGAAGGGGTCTGCATTCAGTTGCTTGAGCACGAGCGGAAAAGACGGCGTGGTGAGCCCGAAGCCGATCAGGTCGATCAGAATGACCAGCCACAGTACCCCAAGATCCTTGTTCATAATTAGCTCGTCGTTATTATCGGCGGCGAATACTCGCAGCTAAGCCTGTGCCGCGTGTTATTGACTTAGCTGCGCACCACAGCCCGGTCGCGCAACGGGCCGGGAACGATTCGCCGTACCGCCAAGGCCCAGATCAGTAGAACAGAATTTGCAGCCGCCATGATCATGAAGGGTGAGCCGGGCCACCAAGAGTCGAACAACATACCGCCGGCAACCGAAACGAACAAAATGCCAATCGCGCCGAAGAAGCCGTACACGCCGAGCACCGAGCCAATAGTCTCGCGCGGCGCTTCCTGCCCGATCAGCACCTGACTCGAGAGAATGGCGCTCATCTGCCCGATGCCGAGCAGCACAGCCGCAACCAGTGCATCGGACGAATTCGGATCGTCAACTAGTGCAAAGGCGGTGTACGACCACCGCCAGTACCATGGCAAGGATCAAGGCCGTGACACGATCGAGTCGCGATGAAATCCAGGCAAACACGCCGGCCCAAAGCAATGCGGCTGACTGCACGATCGCCATCAAGGCTCCGGTGCGCGCCGCGGCAGTCGCTTCGTCCGCACCAGATTGCATCGACGCAACCGTCGCCCACAGGGTCAGAAAAGTGCCCACCACGGCAATATCGCCGCGGGAGGCGAACGCCGTTCCGTACGCGAGCGCAACACGCGGATTGCGAGCCGCAGCAAATCCCTGTTTCATCAGAGCAAGCAGTGGCTCACGCGCCGGCTTCTGCATCGGTGTGCCCGGCTTCAAGCCGCGCATGACGACCGCGCTAACAAGACCAATGGCACCGACGGTGAACAAGGTACAACGACCAGCCCACAGTGGACTACCACCGGCCGCCTGAATCCAGGTCGGTAGTTTTGCGAGCACGATAGCGAACAGCACGACACCGAGGCCGTTCATGACGTAGACCAGGGCCGTGAGACTCTCGCGCGAGCGGTCTCGAGGGTAGTCGACCAGCACCGTCGCCAGCATAGCACCGGTTGCCGACGCTCCCAGCGCAAAGACGACGCGATACATGGCGAACTCCGGCACGGAGTGTGCCAGGGGTAGCAGTGTGTAGCCGATCGCCAATAGCAAGAAGCCAAGGGAAAACACCGGGCGCCGGCCGATACGATCGGCGAGCGCGCCGAATGCGCCGATGCTCGCGATAATGACGAGTTCCGCCAGCACTTCCAGCCAACCACTGACCGTGCCCTGTGCGGCAATCGGCACCTGCAGCGTCACATTGAACAAATAGGGCTGCATGGTTTTGAGGAACGTCATCAACCCGACTGCAATGAACGCGGCATACAGCAGCGTCAGCACATTGCCGGTGCGGACACCCGGCTGAAGATGCACGGGACCGAACGTGGTGCTCATGCCCTTCGATCCTTCGACCATCACTCCACCACACCGTGAGCTGGAGTCGTTAGCGGTGCAACTGCCGACACAAACATACCGCCATTGCGTCCCGGCGAGGTCAGCGACCACGCCCGTTGGTCGGCATATTCAGCGCGCGAACGCCGCCTGCCTGCCTGCAAGCCATATTCTTCCGGCGCGCGCACCCTGCGCCGATCGGCAAGCTGTAACCCGTTGTTCCTCACGGTCGGCTCCTCAGGACAGCACGTCGTAGCGGCGCACCCTGCCACCGTGCAATTCCAGACGGTGTGTCACACGATGCGGCCACTCCAGTCTGTTGTGAGTTGCCAGTATGCAGGCGCCGCCTTCAGCTACAAAGCGTTCCATCCGTCCGAGCAAATCCGACCGCGTGCCGGACTCGAGTCCCGCGAAAGGCTCATCGAGTAACGCCAGCTGCGGTCGGCCGACCCAGGCGCGGGCGAACAGCACTCGCCGTAGCTGACCATAGGAAAGTTCGGCCAGAAGGTAGCCTTGCAAATGCGCTACGGCGAAACTCTCGAGCGCACGCACAGCCTCTCGACGATCGAGGGCCGTGGCTGACTCGTTCAAGCCCACACTCGCGTAACGCCCTGATGCGACGACTTCAATCGCTGGTAACGAGCGCGGCTGATCGGACTGCAAGTGTGGCGCGATATAAGCGACACGCCGCTTGAATTCCTCCAGCGGCACGCCAGATTCGATGCCGAGTCGCACGATCGACCCACCAACAGCGACACCGTGATCGCCGTACAATGTCCGCAGCAAAGTTGTCTTGCCGCTGCCATTCGCGCCGGTGACGATCCAGAACTCTCCCGGATTGACGGCTAGCGAAACGTCCTTGAGTGCCTGGTGACCATCCAGATAGACCGATGCGTTTTGCAGACTAACGATCGCCTCCGTAGAGACCGCGCGTCTCACGATCGTCGCGCGACGCGCACGTCGCGCGTGACGATTGAAGTTGCGATCGCTTGCTGTCGCCTGCGCCGTGAGCCGTCGCCTGACGGTCACCGCAGCCGCTCGTCCACTGTCAACGACACGACCTTGATCGAGTACGAGTTCGTGAGTCATGCAATCGGGAATATCCTGCGCATGATGGGATGCCAGTATCCAGGTCCAGTTGTCGTCGGCCGTCGATTCGAGCCAGCGGCGCCATTGCTCGTGATGTGCGGCATCGAGACCGGTGGCGGCCTCGTCCAGCAGCAGGATACTTGGCCGCATCGCCAATGCTCGCGCTAACAGAACCAACCGACGCTCGCCGTATGACAACGTCAGGAACCGACGCTTGCTGAGCGCAGCGATGCCCACTTGTGCCAACAGCTGATCGATGCGCAATCGATCGTCTCGCGTCAACTTGTTCAGTGGAATATCGGTCCGATAAAGCCCGGTGCCAACGATCGCACGCGCAGAAAAATTCCAGTTGTAGCGTTCGTACCGGTCCTGGCGTTCTGCCCCGATATACGCAAAAGCATCCAGTACCTCGATCGGCGTATTGTAAGTTTCTCCGTGCCAGCGGTACTGACGCAGCCCGCGCTTGCCAGGCGTTGGCCAGACCGCACCACTCACGAGCTTCAATAGCTGTGTCTTGCCGGCGCCATTGGCGCCGGTAACGACCCAGCGTTGCCCTGGTTCGACCGTCCAATTGATATCGCGCAGCACGGCCCGACCGTTCCGATCGAGGTCGATGTGGCGCAGGTCGACTTGTAACAGCCCCGACGTCAAGCGTATGCGCACCAGACATCGCCCGAACGCGTGCAAACGCCGTCGTGCTGCAGCTTGATCAGATGCGCCTCCAGCGAACAGCGGGCATATGGCAGCAGCTCGGGCAGCACGTCGCTGTACACGATTGGTAGCAGGAAGTCGGTGTCCACATTGCCATTCTCGCGCAGCGCCGCTAACACTTGCGCTTCACGATGCTGCCGATGCGCTATCACCGCGTCGATCGCGAGCATTGGCTGCGCGAACACGCGACCATGACCAGGCGCGATGTGCCGCAGACTGTACTCCTTGAGTCGCTCCAACGAATCCATATACGCTGCCATATCGCCATCGGGCGAGAGAATCACTGGCGTCACCCCCTCCAACAGATGATCGCCGGAGAACAGCAACCCCGTTTGCTCGAGTAAATAGCAAACGTGATTGGAGGCATGACCAGGCGTATCGATCGCGACCAATGTCAACCCATCGAGTTGGAAGCGTTCATTTCGCTGCGGCTGGACCGAGGGCACGAAGGACAGGTCTTGCCGCCCGTCCGCCGGCGCCGCCCTGCCGATCAGCTGCGCGCCAAGTCGCTGTGCCAGGTATGCTGCGGCGGGCGAATGATCTGCGTGGGTATGTGTTACCAGAACGCACCGCGCCCGAGCAGCGATCGCCGCGATGGATTCGATATGATCCGAATCAGCCGGTCCAGGATCGACGATGGCGATCACGGGATCGCCGATCAGATACGTGTTCGTACCCGGTCCAGTCATCATCGAGGCATTCGGCGCAACAATGCGCCGCACGCAAGCTGCGACTTCCAGCACAACGCCAGGCGTGAAATCGGTTGTTACGCCGTCCAGACTTGCCCCCTCGAATCGTCTCGCCATCCTGCTGGCGAGCTTAGCACCACCTCGCGCACCGCGAGCGCCGCGTAACTTAGCCGCGCGCGCCGAAAATATGGCGCTCCCCGCCACCCGGTCGGCCCGAGTATTCGGCGAACGTAGTGGCTGCGGGAAAGCCCGCTGCGACGATCGCCTCTTTCATGTTGGTCTCGGCAAATCCCATCCAGAATGGCTCGCCGTTCCAACGTACCTGCCAGGCATTCATCACCTGATCCGCGAGCCCTTGATGTTCGATCTGAGTAGCCACATCGAGGTGAAACATATAGCCATCCGGCGCGAGCACGCGTCGGCACTCCCGTAGAATGGCCGGTAGTTTGTCGTGACTGGTTTCGTGGAACAGAATACTGGAAACGATCAAATCGAAGTGATCGTCCGGATAGCCTGTCGCTGCCGCATCGCGCTGCTTGTAGTGAATCGCCGTCCCCTGCTCCTCCGCGAACAAGTGACCAAAGCGCAGCAATCCCGGCGCAACGTCGACGCCGTGTATTTCAACGCCTGGAAATCCGCTTGCCATGCCGTGTGTCGACATGCCAACGCCGCAGCCGAGGTCCAGAATGCGCCGGGGTTCGATCCCCGGGAACTGCTTCTTGACGAGCGTCGCGAGCAGCACACCGCGCGAATCGACGTCAGCGCTGGACGCGCCCTTGCCCGGTGAGTAAATCTGGCCGCTGCCGAGATAACGCAGCCCCGCTGTCAAATCCTCGGGTGAATGGTTAGAGACATAACCATTCGGCTGGCGATGAATTTCAGTATCCCTGATCGGGAACGGAATATCGAGTGAGGCATCGAGTTCAAGCGAGCCTTTGCGCTCGGCTGCGGGCGGCAGCGCATTGAATCGGTCGGCAGCAGATCTGGCGACTCGTTCTGTTGTTTCCTCGACTGCTCGCCACATCATCGACTGCGACGCATGCGTGATGGCCGCCCATTGCCGAAACTCGAGCGTCTTGATCAACGGCATGCGCAGACTCTGGCGCGACAAGCTGCGGCCCATCGCCCGCACCGCGGGTTCGACGCTCCCGACCGAGATATCCCGCACATTCTGCTGCATGCGCCCATTCACCAGCAGCTTGACGCCTAACACGAAGTCCTGCCGCAGCTTCTCATTGCGTGTGGGATCATAAACCGGTGCTAGCTGCATGCTACCCCCTCCGAATACCTGCTTGATTCAACACATTGTTAGTATGAGTTGTCACAGCGCCCGTGTCGTCGATACGCAGTTTCCGCGATTGACGCATAATAGCAGCAAACGTAGCGTGTACGGCCGATGGAGAAACTTCCAGAAACTCACGTGACCGACGAACTGCTGCGTAAGCTCGATGCGTGGTGGCGCGCAGCCAACTATCTGTCAGTCGGCCAAATCTATCTGCTGCGCAACCCCCTCCTGACCGAACCGCTCGTCAAGGAACATATCAAGCCGCGTCTGTTGGGTCACTGGGGCACCACCCCTGGACTCAACTTCATCTACGCGCACCTCAATCGCGCGATCCTGCAGCACGATTTGAACATGATGTTGGTGGTTGGCCCTGGACACGGCGGGCCGGGCATAGTCGCCAACACGTGGCTCGAGGGGACCTACTCGGAGACCTATCCTGCAATTTCACTTGATGAACCCGGCATGCAGCGGCTGTTCAAGCAGTTCTCATTTCCGGGCGGCATTCCGAGTCACGTCGCGCCCGAAACACCGGGCTCCATCAACGAGGGCGGTGAGCTCGGGTATGCGCTGAGTCACGCTTACGGTGCGGCGTTTGACAACCCCGATCTGATCGTTGCGGCGATAGTCGGTGACGGTGAGGCCGAGACAGGCCCGCTTGCCACGAGCTGGCATTCTAACAAGTTTCTCAATCCAGTCACTGACGGAGCGGTGCTGCCAATACTGCACCTCAATGGCTACAAGATTGCGAGTCCAACCGTTCTTGCGCGCATCAGTCACATCGAGCTGGAGCGACTCTTCCAAGGCTATGGTTACGAGCCGGTATTCGTCGAAGGCAATGAGCCCTTCGACATGCACCGCAAAATGATCGCAGCAGCGGACAAATGCGTTCGACGGATTACCCACATCCAGCATCAGGCACGATACGGCGGTGATCTGAAGCGGCCGTTGTGGCCCATGATCATCTTGCGCTCGCCGAAAGGATGGACTGGCCCGAAAGAGATAGACGGCAAGCGCGCCGAGGACTCGTGGCGATCGCACCAGGTGCCTCTCAAGGACCTGCACAGCAATACCATGCATGTCGCAAGTCTGGAACGCTGGATGAAGAGCTATCGACCGAACGAACTGTTCGATGAGGCGGGTGCTCCGCGCGCCGAGATCCGCGAGTTGGCGCCACGCGGCCAGCGGCGCATGAGCGCCAATCCGCATACTAACGGGGGCTTACTACTGACCGATTTGCGTCTTCCCGACTTTCGCAAGCACGCCGTCGAGGTTGCGTCGCCGGGTGCTGCCGTGGCGGAAGCCACCAGGGTGATGGGCCTGTTTCTCCGCGATACCATGCAGCTCAACCTGCCAGCGAGAAATTTCCGTTTGTTCAGCCCCGACGAGAACAACTCCAATCGCTGGCAGGACGTGCTCGAAGTGACCGACCGCACCTGGATGGCTGAACGCTACGATTACGACGACAATCTCGCGCCGGACGGTCGCGTAATGGAAATGTTGAGCGAGCATCAGTGTCAGGGTTGGCTCGAGGGGTACTTGCTGACTGGGCGGCACGGATTCCTTTCCTGTTACGAGGCATTCATTCATATCATCGATTCGATGTTCAATCAGCATGCGAAATGGCTGAAGGTCAGCAAGGACATCCCGTGGCGACGGCCCATCGCATCGCTCAACTACTTACTTTCATCGCACGTCTGGCGCCAGGATCACAACGGCTTCTCACACCAGGATCCGGGCTTCATAGACGTCGTTGTAAACAAGAAGGCTGAAATCGTGCGCGTCTATCTGCCGCCGGACGCCAATTGCCTGCTGTATCAGACGGATCACTGCCTGCGGACTCGCAACCGGGTCAATGTGATCATCGCCGGGAAACAACCTTCCGCCGTGTGGCTCGACATGGCCTCGGCGATCCGCCACTGCACCGCCGGCATCGGCATCTGGGAATGGGCCAGCAACGATCGCGGCGGTGAGCCAGATGTCGTGATGGTCTGCTGCGGGGATGTACCGACGCTTGAAACACTCGCGGCTGTCGAGCTGATGCGCCAGCACTTACCGGACGTCAAGGTTCGTGTCATCAATGTCGTGAATCTGATGAAACTGCAACCACCCAGCGAGCATCCCGATGGCTTGAGCGATCGCGATTTCGATGCGCTGTTCACGACCAACAAACCGACGATCTTCGCGTTCCATGGTTATCCGTGGCTCATTCACCGCCTCACCTATCGCCGTACTAACCACGATAATCTGCATGTACGGGGATACAAGGAAGAAGGTACGACCACCACACCGTTCGACATGTGCGTGCTGAACCAGATAGATCGATTTCATCTGGTGCAAGACGTGATCGATCGTTTGCCGCAACTCAGTACGCGCGCCGCTTACGCCAAACAGGCAATTCGCGACGCACTGATTGATCACCGGTCGTACATCATTGAACACGGCGAAGATCCGCCGGAGATACGTAACTGGCGCTGGTCAGGCGCTGCGCAGGTAACCAGCAGTCGCCTGTGAGAACGTCATTGGGCCGACCGGGCCATGGGTGCTCACACGATCAACGCGCGCCGATCGACGCCGCAGGAGCCCAGGCCCGTCGCTTTGCAGCTCATTCTGCGCGTGCGAAATCGCCTGCGAGTGCTTTGTACAGGATTGCCAGCGAAGTCGCACGGGCCACAGCGGCCTGCGTAAAGCGGTCCTCGAAGTCGAGTTGCGTGCGCTCGGCATCCAGTACGGGCAGATAGTCGCTTGCGCCCGCGTTGAATCGCGCGCGGGCGATCTGTGCTGCCTCGCGAGCCGCCGCGAGACCCTCGTCCAATGCTTGCAACGTCGCAGTCGCTGCGCGATAGCCCGCCAGCGCGTTCTCAGTGTCCTCGAGGGCGCGCAGCACCGTCTCGTCATAGTACGCCAGCGCCTCGCGGGCGCGCGCCCGCGCGCCACGCACGCGCTGCCGCACGCGACCGAAGTCGAGAAAACTCCAGGACAGAGTCGGCCCGTAGCTCAGACGCTGCGTGGCCGACTCGAACAATTCGCCACGCGCTTGCGCGGTATAGCCAAACGAGCCTGTCAACGACAATCGCGGCAAGAAGTCCGCTTGCTCCACTCCGATGCGTGCCGTCGCGCCTGCAAGGCGTCGCTCGGCCGCGGCTACATCGGGCCGACGCTTGAGCCACGCTTGCGGACTACCAGTTGCCACTAACGATGGCGGCGCGGGTAGTGACTTGTTCGCAGCGAGCCACTTGTCGCGCAACTCAGTGATCGGCAAGACCGTCAGCACAGCAAGGCGCTGCTCCTGCTTGACAACTTCCGCTTCGATGCCAGGAATCTGGGCCGCGACGGACGCTAACAGGCTGCGCTGGCGCGCGGTGTCGAGCGCCGTGCCACGGCCCGCCTCCAGCCGGGCTTCGAAGATGCGACCGTCTTCCTGCAAATTCGCCAGATTGCGGCGCTGGATCGCCAGCCGTTGTTCAGCGCCACGCAGCGCAAACCAGGTCTGCACCACCTCAGCCACGGTCGCTAGTCGGACCGCGGCCTGATCGGCCGCCGCAGCTTCGAAGTCTCGACGCGTCGCCTCGGCGGCGCGCCGCGCACCGCCGAACACATCGATCTCCCAGCTCGCATCAAAGCCGGCGCGATACACGGTTGTTGCGCCCTGACCCGGCGGCAGGAACGGATCGCGACCGCTCGGTTCACTTCGCTGCCGATCGGCTGACGCGGTAACGGTCGGTAGCAACCCAAAGATCGTCTGGCCACGCAGCGCGCGAGCTTGATCCAGGCGAGCCAGCGCCTGCACAATGCCGCGATTCTCTTGCTCGGCACGCACGATCAGCGCATCGAGCTCGGGCTCATTGAAACTTGCCCAAACGCCGCTAACCACCGGCTCGGTAGGCGTATAGCCTGGCCCGTTCGCCTGCGACAACACGACAGGGACAGGCGCGTCGGGTTGCCTGTAGTTGGGTCCAATAGCACAGCCGCACAACAGCGCGGCCGATGCGAACGCACTGATCCACACAAGGGTGGCGACGGTTGAAGACGACCGCTCAGGCATTGGCGACTCGCGCGGCACGACGCGCCTTGCGCGTCGCCAGACGGCGCAACAGCACATAAAACACGGGCGTCAGAAACAAACCGAAATACGTAACCCCGAGCATGCCGAGAAACACGGTCACGCCCATGACGTACCGGATCTCCGATCCGGCACCGCTGGCGAACACGAGCGGCACGACGCCCATGATGAATGCGAAACTCGTCATCAGAATCGGCCGCAGGCGCAATCGACTCGCCTCGATCGCCGCAGCAACCGTTTCGCGACCTTCGTGCTCCAGTTCGCGCGCAAACTCCACGATCAAAATCGCGTTCTTGCAAGCCAGGCCCATCAATACGACCAAGCCGATCTGGGTAAAGATGTTGTTATCGAGAAACGTGGGTGGCGCCGAGCTGCCGAATACCCCCAACCAAAGCCCGTGGATCAGATTCACCAGCCAGGTGCCTCCGATCGCCGCGAGCAGGCAAAGCGGCACGATCAAGATCACGGCGAGCGGCAACGTCCAGCTTTCATACAGGGCGGCCAGCACGAGGAACACCAACAACACGCACAGCGGATAGATGACCAGCGCCGCATTACCCTGAATGGACTGTTGATACGACAGCCCTGACCACTCGAACGTGAGCCCTTTAGCCAGCGTCTCACTGGCGAGACGGCCAACGGTCTGCAACGCCTGGTCGGACGACATCTGGGCGGTCGTAGCGCCCGCAATATCCGCCGCAGGGTAGCCATTGAACCGCACCACGGGATCAGGGCCGAACGACTGACGAACGCTCACGAGCCCGCCGACTGACACCATTTCTCCGGCAGCGTTGCGTACCTTGAGGCGCGCGATGTCGGCAATTTCATCGCGGAATTGCGAGTCCGCTTGTGCATAAACCGTATAGGTTCGGCCAAACAGATTGAAGTCGTTGACGTACTCCGAGCCCAGATAGATTTGCAACGTCTCGAACAGATCAGTTAGTAGGACTCCCTGTTGCTTGGCCTTGGTGCGATCGACCGTCGCTTCAAGCTGCGGCACGTTCGGCTGGAACGACGAGAGAATCGAGAAGGGATCGAACCCCGGCGTCTGTCGCAAGGTAGCCGTCAGTGCTTGCACGTTGTTATTGAGCTCACCAAAGCCCAGGTTCGCCCGATCCTGCACGAACATTTCGAATCCTGCGGCGTTGCCCAAGCCAATGACGGCCGGTGGCATCAGCGCAAAGCCCAGACCCTCCTTGATACCGCTATAGGCAATACCGAGTCGCTGGACTATCTCGGTAGCGGCAATGTCCCGCTCCGCAGGTGGCTTGAGACCGATGAACACCGTCGCAAAGTTCGGCGTATTGGCATTTTGCAGAGCATTGAGCCCAGGCAAGGCAACCACCGTGTCGACGCCCGGAATCTGCAAGGCGATCTCCGTCAGCTTGCGCGTGACCGCTTCGGTTCGATCGAGTGATGCGCCTTCGGGCAGCAATGCTCCCGCGAACAGATACTGTTTGTCCTGTGTCGGAATGAAACCGGCAGGGACGGCACGAAACGCCAGCACCGCGAGCGCCAACATAACAATATAGCCCGCGACTGCGTAGCGTCGTTTGCCGATCAGGCCAGTGACCCGCCGCGCATAAGCCTCGCTCGAGCGCGCGAAAAACCGATTGAACGG
The DNA here is from genome assembly GCA_020442965.1 of Pseudomonadales bacterium. Lineage (GTDB taxonomy): Bacteria > Pseudomonadota > Gammaproteobacteria > Steroidobacterales > Steroidobacteraceae > CADEED01. The sequence continues at coordinate 353 of JAGRJB010000225.1, read as the reverse complement.
GTGGAACACCCAACCGAACGCGCTCTCCATCCAGCGTGTCAGAAAGTCCGGCGGCGCGTCGTGCGCCCTTAGCAAGACCGCGGCCAACGCTGGCGACAGAGTCAGCGAATTGATCATTGAAATGATGGTCGAGATCGCGATCGTCGCGGCGAACTGCCGGTAGAACTGGCCCGTGACGCCGCCAACGAACGCGATGGGCACGAACACCGCCGTCAGCACCAGACCGATCGCGATGATGGGCCCGGATACTTCCTCCATGGCGCGGTGCGCGGCGTCGCGCGGCCCGAGCCCAGCTTCGATGTTGCGCTCGACGTTTTCGACTACGACAATCGCGTCATCGACCACGATGCCGA
>JAGRJB010000224.1 GCA_020442965.1 Pseudomonadales bacterium | reverse complement strand
GAGCCTGTCCGTATTTTTGTGGGCGAGGCGGTTAAACATTTGAACCGCTCAGTCAGCCGCGCGCGAGCGTGAAGCGCTCGCCGAACAGGATAGCAAACTGGTTCATCGCGCGCTGCCAGTCAAAGGCTCTGCGAACGTTCTTGTTCAACACATTGCGCAGTGCGAGCCAGAGCAATTTGATTGCCGAGTCATCGTTAGGAAAGTGTCCGCGGGTCTTGATGATCTTGCGCAGCTGCATGTTCAGGCTCTCGATCGCATTGGTGGTGTAAATGACGCGACGGATATCGGGCGGAAACACGAAGAACGGCGTGACGTGCTCCCAAGCGCGCGTCCACGACTGCACGATCGAGGGGTATTTCACTCCCCAGGGTCCCGTGGCAAACGCCTGCAGCGCGTCCTGGGCCGCCGATTCGCTCACGGCGGTGTAGATCGGTCGCAGCGCTTGCGCCACCAGCTTGCGATCTTTCCAGCCCACGTAGTCGAGACTGTTGCGGATCAGATGCACGATGCAGGTCTGCACCGTTGCCTTGGGGAACACCGTGGTGATCGCCTCGGCCAAGCCCTTGAGTCCATCGACCACGGCGATCAGGATGTCCTGGCAGCCACGGGTCTTCAAATCGTTGAACACCTTGAGCCAGAACTTGGCCCCTTCGGTCTGCTCGATCCACAGGCCCAGCACGTCGCGCTGACCGTCGGCCTGGATGCCGAGGGCGAGATACACCGCCTTGTTGCTCACGCCGCCGTCGCCGCGAATCTTCACCCGCAGGGCGTCGAAGAACACCACCGGATACATCGGCTCGAGCGGCCGACTCTGCCAGGTGATCGTCTCGGCCATCACCTCGTCGGTGATCGAGCTGATGAAATCCGCGGACACCTGCGTGCCGTAGCTCTCGGCGATGAAGCCCTGGATCTCCCGCACGCTCATGCCGCGGGCATACATCGCGATGATCTTGTCATCGAAACCGGTGAACCGCCGCTCGTGCTTGGGAATCAGGATCGGCTCGAAGCTGCCGTCTCGATCGCGTGGCAACTCCACGCGCACCGCGCCGCGCTCGGTGATCAGCGTCTTGCTGCTGGCGCCATTGCGCTCGTTAGCCTGGCCTTCGGGCTTCGGCTCCCCGGGTCGGTAGCCCAGATGCAGGTTCATCTCCGCACCCATCGCCCGCTCGATCACCGCCTTCTGAAACGACAGGAACAGATCCTGTACTTCCGTCGGCGTCATCGGGCCTCTCACCAGCTGATCCAGCAGCTGCGCGGGCACTTCAGGCAGCGGCCCTCGGGCCGCTGCCTGAGCCGCCACCGTTCGTCTCTTGCTTGGCATATCCATCCTCGTTACCTCTCATGATATGCCTCGCACACAAAATGTCGGATAGGCCCGCCATGGCGCGATACAAGCGGATTGATTCGCGTCCGCGCCGTCACCTCCCCGGTTCGCTCGTAGGCGTAGTTAGGCTCACTCATTCGGAACATGAACGCCCTCAATAAAGTCACTGGCTTGTGCATCGAAGTCGTCGACCTTGGTGGCGCCGCGATGCGAATAGGTTGCGACAAAACCGGTCTTCTCCATACTAGATGGACGGCAGTACAACGCCTGGACTTGGAGGATCAAATGGCTCCTTCTGAAGCGGGACGTTTTCGCCTTCGTATCTTCGGTAGTGGCTTGGTATAGAACGCACGCGTACCCCCGCTCATTGGAACTTGCAAACCTTGCATCGATGCTCTTGAACCGCTCTGGTGGGGCGTCCCTTTCAACGTTGTGCTTGACCAATTCTTCGAACTCAGCAATCGTTTGAGTATCGGGTAGCGGGAAGCGCAGGACCGCCGCAATGAAGCTTTCACCGCTTGTGGTGCCAGCGCGCCCAAAGATCACGGCATTGGCCGAGGATTCTAAGAGCTTCCAGCCCGCCGAGTTCGGCGCCCTGATATTTAGAATAGGTCCCTCAAATCTTTGGCCAGGCACAACGGGTTCGTCCTTGGCTTGGGCCAAAGGCGCCAGGGCAGAAAGGCTGGCGAGGACGGCGAAAATAATACGCATTGGTGAGCCTAACTTACTAACCGATCACGCCGCGCGCAGGCGCATGCAGCATGCAGCTCATGCGCCACGGCCGTGCTCCAGCGATGATTCATACCCGCCATCGAGCAATGGCAGCAGTCGCGAATCTTCCAGAGCTGCGGCGCGATGCCCCATGTCGTACAGATATTCCGGACGGGAGGCGAACGGCAGAAATGACTGACTGCTGGATTGACGCACCAGCATCGCAGCGTCCCAGCGGCGAGCTCAGGCGAAGCTGAGTAATCCGCAACAGCACGGAAGCGGAGCAAATTCAACATGACAACGCTGCCTGACATGTTGCGCGTAAAGAACGCTCGACCTTGCTCCCGCGTTGGCTCCAGATGAGCACTAAAGCTCACCATCACCTCCGCAGGCATAACGAACGTATGGCACTCCCCCGTCCCGTGCCGGCAGCGAAGTGCCACGATTGCAGTGTTTGTGCAAGTCAATCACAACCGAGCTGGGGAAGTTGCTGATCGTCGGCGCGCCCCGCCCGCTGCGTGCTGTTGTTAGGCGGCGCTATCATCGTGACTCCACGTCGTGCAAGAAATCGCGAACGGCCTGGACATACGCCTCGGGTTCGTCCTGCATCGTAAGGTGCGCACTGTTCTCGAAGATCCTGAGCTTCGCACCCGGGATCAGGCTCTGATAGTACTCCGCGGTAGCGGGTGTGACTTCGTCGAACTTGCCCGATGTCAGCAGGACGGGCAGCCTCAACTCCTTGAGTTGCGCGGTGCGGTCGTAATTGCGTAGAGTCCCGGTCGCAGTGAACTCACTCGGACCCCACATCGATCGGTATACGGACTCGCCAAACTCAGCGAAGGTCTGGTTCACGTCATCGGGCCATGGGTCACGACGGCAGAGGAACCGCCTGTAGTACTCCGTCACCGCCGACTGGTACTCGGGCGAGTCGAAGGTACCGGCATTCTCCTGCTCGGCGATGACCGTCTGAACGGACTCCGGAAGCATCTTCTTGAGCACCTGGGCGTCGTCGAGAAATCGACGGATGCTCAGACCCGGACTTGCGAGAATCAGGCTCCGCACGCCAGCGGGCTTCGTAAGCATGTAGTCGACGGCCAACATCGCGCCCCAGGAGTGGCCCAGGATGTGCACCTCATCAAGCCGAAGCTCGGTTCGGAGTCGACGCAGTTCTTCGACGAATCGCTCGACGCGCCACAGCGTCCCATCGGTCGGCTTATCGGACCGCCCGGCACCGAGCTGATCGTAGAAGATCACGGGCCGTTCATCTGCCAGCGCCGCAAGAGGATTCAAGTAGTAGCTAGGTGCCCCGGGTCCTCCGTGCAGTAGCAGCAGCGGTATGCCCGTTCCGCCGCCGACGATGCGATACCAGACTCGACCGCCGGGAACATCCACAAATCCCTCTCGAGGTTCAAGTCCCGTTGACCGACACGATCCCAGCAGGACCAAAACCGCGAGCACAACCAGGCGCAAAGAACGTGGAATCATGTTGACCTCCTACGGGACGGAGACACGCTGCCTAACGTCCTGCATGAGCGCCACGAGCGACGACGCAACCCTCGGATGCTTTATCGTTCACCCGTACGCTCCGGCGATTTTTTACGCTACGATTTCCTTAGTCCCACCACAAATAAACTGCCTTCGTCGCAGCAATTTCCGCAGCTAGGTTTTCCACGTCACC
>JAGRJB010000223.1 GCA_020442965.1 Pseudomonadales bacterium | reverse complement strand
GGCATGATGCTGCTGCCAGGCTGCAACGCCGGCAGTTCGATCTCGCCGATGCCCGCCAGCGGACCGCTGTTCATCCAACGCAGATCATTGCTGATCTTGAGCAGCGCGACGGCGAGCGTGCGAACGTTGGCGGACCACTCGAGACTGGCGCCCTGCGATGACAGCGCGGCAAAGTAGTTAGGTGCGGGCACGAAAGCCAGTCCCGTGATGCGCTGCAACTCGGCACAGAAGCGCTGCGGAAATTCGGCGTGGCAATTGATCCCCGTACCGACTGCCGTGCCGCCCTGTGCCAATTGCAGCAAGTGCTCGGCGGATACGCTGAAGCGCGTCACCGTCGCTTCGAGCGCCGCGCGCCAGCCCGACAACTCCTGCGCAAACGTGATGGGCATGGCGTCCATCAGATGCGTGCGACCGGTCTTGGTGAGACCAGCCAACTCCGCCTCGCGTGCGGCCAGCGTCGAAATCAGTGCTTGCAGTGCGGGCTGCAAATCCAGCTGCCACTGCCGGGTCACGCTCACGTGAATGGCGGTCGGCACCACGTCGTTGCTGCTTTGCCCCAGATTGACTTGGTCGTTAGGGTGCACCGTATCGCCCAGGATCTTGCCTGCGAGATGCGCGACCACCTCGTTGGCGTTCATGTTCGAACTGGTACCGCTGCCCGTTTGAAATACATCGACGGGAAACTCGCGATCGTGCTTGCCCGCGGCGACCGCACTCGCCGCCTGTGCTATCGCCGCGCCCATCGCCGGGGGTAACAAACCGAGTGATTCGTTAGCAATCGCGGCAGCCTGCTTGATGAGCCCGAGCGCCGCGATGAATTCGCGTGGCATCGGTCCGCCGCCCAGCAAGAAATTGTCGACCGCCCTTTGTGTCTGCGCGCCCCACAAGGCATCGGCCGGGACGGCAATCTCGCCCATGCTGTCGCGTTCGATTCTGGAGTGGACGTTGGACATGGCAATTGAGGAACGCTGCTCGAAACGGGATGCAAGCCGTTTGGGCTGGGCCTGCGCTATCATGTGCGATTCTAGCAAAGCAGCCCGCCCCATGGACCTCGATTCTCTGACAGCGCTCTCACCGGTTGATGGCCGCTACGCGCAAGCTGCCGATAGCTTGCGGCAGTTCATGAGTGAAGGCGCGCTGATACGCGAACGAATTCGCGTCGAAGCCGCCTGGCTCCTTGCGCTCACCACCGAAGTACCGCAGGTGTTACGTGCGCCGCTCGCTCCCACTGTCATTGATCGCGCTCGCGCGATGGCGACGGACCCCGATACCGCGGCGGCGCTCGAAGTCAAGGCGATCGAGCGCCGGATAAATCACGACGTGAAGGCGGTCGAGTACTACGTGCGGGATCAGCTCGAGCAAGCTGGGGCCGGCCCAGCGGTGCTTGAACTCGTGCATTTCGGCTGCACTTCCGAGGACATCAACAATCTCGCCTACGCCAAGATGCTTTACCGGGCGCGCACGGCGATGCTCGATCGACTCGAGCAGCTGATCACCACGCTGCGCGCGCTGGCTCACAACTATGCTGACGTCGCGATGCTCGCACGGACGCATGGGCAGACAGCCAGTCCCACGACCCTGGGCAAAGAATTCGCCAATGTCGTCGCTCGTCTCGAGCGCGCGCACCGTCGCTGGCGATCGGTCGAGCTGCTCGGCAAGTGGAACGGCGCGGTGGGCAATTACAACGCCCAGGTCGCAGCATTCCCGGAGGTTGATTGGCGTGGCGTCAGTCGCCGTCTGGTCGAATCGTTAGGCCTCGGGTGGAACGAATACACGACGCAGATTGAGCCGCACGACTGCGTAGCCGAATACGCCGATGCACTCGCCGCTGCGAATGTCGTGCTGATCGATCTCGCACGCGATATCTGGGGCTACGTGTCGCTCGGCTACCTTCGCCAGCGCGCAATCGCCGGCGAGGTGGGTTCATCCACCATGCCGCACAAAGTAAATCCGATCAACTTCGAGAATGCCGAGGGCAACCTCGGCGTCGCGAACGCCCTGCTGCGGCACTTCGCCGACAAGTTGCCCGTGTCGCGCTGGCAGCGCGATCTCACCGACTCCACGGTCTTGCGCAACGTCGGCGTCGCATTGGCGCATACACAGATCGCTTGGGCCTCATTCGCCAGCGGGCTCAGCAAGATCGAGGCGGATGTCGAGCGCATCGATGCCGACCTCGCGGGCGCGCACGAGGTTCTGGGTGAAGCAATCCAAACCGTGCTGCGGGCCGCAGGCGTACCGAACGGGTACGAAACACTCAAAGCGTTTACGCGCGGTCGGCGCATCGATGCCGCGATGCTCGACGAATTCATTGCCAGCCTGCCGCTGCCGCCGACCGAGCGCCAGCGACTCGCAGGCATGCGCCCGGCAGATTATGTCGGGTTGGCCGCGGCGCTGGCGCGCGCGATTTAGCGCGGGAGTTCCCCCACAACTGCGACCTGTGGCTCGTTTTCGTCCGCAATGCGACAATCGGGCTCGCCATTCGTGATCTAGCGCGCATCTACCGACAGACGTCGGGTTTATGTTGCCTGCCGCGCGGGGGTCGCCGCGCAGTCGGCACAGGGATCTTGAAGCCAAGATGGCCAGCGGGGAGTTCGAACTCGGGATACTCACTCAGGCAGCTGCTGCGGCAACGCAGCCGCAGATGCCCGTTGTGCCGCGCGAACGTGCCGACGGTACGGTTGAAATTGTGACGTCCCTCGATGAACTGCGCGCCTCGGTCAACAAGGTCGCTGGCACAGCGCGGCGTTTACTCTCGATCTATACCCCGGATCTCGAACCCGAGCTGTACGATCAAACCGAATTCCTCGAGATCGTCAAACGCTTCGTTCTGGCGCGACGCTTCGCGAAAGTTCGGGTGCTGATCGGCATCAATCCCGAGTTCGGCCGGGAGCAACATCGTTTTCTCGCGATGAGCCGCCGTCTCACGAGCTACATCGAAATGCGTCCCGCCGGATCCCTCAACCAGCAACACGCCGCCGCCTACGTAATCGCTGACGATCGCGCGCTCGTGTATCGGGTCCATTCTGATTCGTGGGACGGCGTCGCCGATTACGACAATTCGCCGGTCGCCAGAATGCACCTGGCTGAGTTCGACAGCGCCTGGATGAGTAGCGAACCTGAGCTGTCCCTGCGCAGCGCGACTCGTTAGTCCGAGCGATAACGCCGATGTCCCGACGAGCAGACCTTAGACCAACGATTACCGTTGCCGCAATCGCCGAGCGCGACGGAAAATACCTCGTGATCGAAGAACGCATTCGCGGCCGGCTTGTGATCACCCAGCCCGGCGGCCATGTCGAAGATCGCGAGACGCTGCTCGAGGCGATCATGCGCGAGACGCTCGAAGAGAGCGCTTACGCCTTCGAACCGAACTATCTTGTTTGCACTTATCTGATGCGCGATCCTGCGACAGGACACTCGAGCCTGCGTTTCAACTTCGCCGGATCGGTCGCGGGACCCGACTGTCGGCGGGCGCTCGACACCGGCATCGAGCGTGCGCTCTGGATGTCACGCGACGAACTGCACCACGCCGCGGCGAGATTGCGCTCGCCGCTGGTCCTGCGGGCTCTGTCAGACTACGAGTCTGGCATGCGCAGTCCGCTCGAGAGCGTGCAGTATCTCGATCTCGATTCGGCCAGTCACGTGCGCTCGGTCGTCAGTTTCTAGAGCACTGGTCTTGGCGGCCGATTGCCAGCGCGGCGTTACAATGACGCCCGTGGCCGCATTGAAACAATCTCCACCATCGCAAGCGCGCGTCGTAGTCGGCATGTCCGGCGGCGTCGATTCTGCGGTGGCCGCCCTGCTCTTGCAGCGCGCCGGTTACGACGTGCAGGGGCTCTTCATGAGCAACTGGGAGGACGACGAGGACGGCTACTGCACCACCGCGCGCGATTTGCAGGACGCCCGGGCGACGGCTGCGGAGCTTGCGATCCCGCTGCATGTCGTGAGCTTTGCGGCCACGTACCGCCAGCGGGTCTTCGAGTATTTTCTGGACGAGTCCCGCGCCGGTCGCACGCCGAATCCGGACGTCCTGTGCAATCGTGAGATCAAGTTTGGGGTCTGTCTCGCCTACGCCGCGCGCCTTGGCGCCGATCGGTTCGCCACTGGCCACTACGCGCGCCTGGAGTATCGGGCGGACGGCATCGCATTGCTCAAGGCGACCGACACCAGCAAGGATCAGTCCTATTTCCTGCACGCTGTGCCGCGCGAACAGTTTGAACGGGTGCTGTTCCCGCTCGGCGAGCTGAGCAAAGCGGAAGTGCGTGCCCTTGCACGCGCTGCGGGGCTGCCGGTGTTCGACAAACCCGATAGCACCGGGATCTGCTTTATCGGCGAGCGGCCGTTCCGGGAATTCCTCGGCGCCTACCTGAGCGATTCGCCAGGACCGATACTCTCTGATCGGGACGAGGTGCTCGGGACCCATCGCGGTCTTGCGTTCTATACGCTCGGACAGCGCAGTGGCCTCGCGATCGGTGGCCAGGCTGGCAAGCCGGAACAGGCCTGGTTCGTCGCACACAAAGACCAGAGCCGCAACGCCCTGATCGTCGTACAAGGTCACGATCACCCGCGGCTCGCCAGCGCTGCGCTCAACGCGACAGATTTTCACTGGCTCGCCGCAATGCCCACCGCACCGTTTCAGGCAGGCGCGAAAGTACGGCATCGCCAATCCGATCAGGCGTGCGCGGTCACTCTCGGCAATCGCGGGGATGTGCAGCTGAAGTTCGCCGTTCCGCAACGTGCGGTGACGCCGGGCCAATTCGCAGTGCTCTACGATGGCGTTCGTTGTCTGGGCGGTGGCGTCATCGATGCCGTACTTCCCGCGTGAAATTTGGGCCGCCACACGTCGCACAGTTATAATGGCCTGTTGGCTATTGCTTATTGGGAGACATCATGACGGACAGCTTCAAGGCACGCTCCAAACTCAACGTTGGTGGCAAATCGTACGACTACTGGAGCCTTGCCGCGCTGCCCGCCGAGAAAGCAGCCAAGCTGCCGTTCTCGCTCAAGATCCTTCTCGAGAACCTGTTGCGCTTCGAAGACGGAATCAACGTCACGCGCAAGGACGTCGAAGCCGTTCTCAATTGGGACGCGAAAGCGGCTCCTTCGCACGAAATTTCGTTCACGCCGGCGCGCGTCATCATGCAGGACTTCACAGGCGTGCCCTGCATCGTCGATCTCGCGGCCATGCGCGACGCTGTGCAAAAGCTTGGCGGTGATCCAGAACGGGTGAACCCGTTGGCGCCCGCGGAACTCGTCATCGATCACTCGGTACAGGTCGACGAGTACGGTACGCCGCAAGCACTTGCCGCTAACAACAAAATCGAATTCGAACGCAATGGCGAACGCTACGCGTTTCTGCGCTGGGGGCAGACGGCGTTCCGTAATTTCAAAGTAGTTCCCCCTAACACCGGAATTGTTCACCAGGTCAACCTGGAGTACCTCGGGCGGGTCGTATTTCACAACGACACGGACGGACAGAATGAGCTGTATCCGGACACGCTCGTCGGCACCGACTCGCATACGACCATGATCAATGGCCTCGGCATTCTGGGCTGGGGCGTGGGTGGTATCGAGGCCGAGGCCGCGATGCTGGG
>JAGRJB010000222.1 GCA_020442965.1 Pseudomonadales bacterium | reverse complement strand
CATCGCCGCCCCCAGCGCCACCGCCTGACGAATTCATCGAAGCATAGCCGCCGACGAGTTGTTTCGGCGAGTAGGCTGCAATGGGCAACAGGAGCGATTTGCGCCAGGACAGGCGACCCGCCGAGTCGAGATTCAACCTTTGGGTCTTGCCGTCGGGCAAACTAACTAGATAGCCATTGGTCGCCTTCGTCCAGGAGCCGACGCGATCGCGGGCGGCGAGCTGCTCGAAGTTTGGGTGCCGCAGATTGTCCGGAACGCCGATGACGAGGACACCGCCCGGCAGAAAGGCCAGCGCCTCGGTGTTGCGCTCGGCCTGCATCTGCAACCCGGTGAAGGTGTAGCGATTGACCATGTGCTGTTCGGTGGTGAAATACAACGCCGCTTTGCCGCCGGCGGCATAACCCTCATCGACGAGGCGTGTGCGTTTCGCGACCGCCGCATCTCGAGCGGCTTGCTGGGTGACCGCTTCGGCCTTGCTACGTCGGATCGCCGCGAGTGCCTTGTCAGCGTCGATTTTCACGCTCGAGATCAGTTGCGACAGGGCGGGCGCGCGTCCGCCAAAATCAAACCGGTCGTGAGCCTGCAGTTCGACCGGAAACGACAGACCATGGGCCTGCAACACGATGAACAGCGAAGCATCGGCGTCCTCGTCGTCGGCACAACGGGATTCGCGGCATACGGTCCAGACGTGCGCGACACTCTCCCCTGTGCCTTGTGTTTCGGTCGACAGAACTGTCACTGGGTCATCGGTCTTCGCCTCGTACGCAGCCTGCCACGCAGCGAAAGCTCGCTCGGCCGGTAACGCGACAGGCTGATGTAACAGGATCCAGGGCGAGACGGACTGGTAGCGGGGCCTCTCGCCCTCCAGGACAACACAGTGATCCGGGCATTTGGCGGCCGATTTCTCGGCCACTTGCATACCCGCCGGAACCGCCCAATCGATCCCCTCGAACGGTCCAGCCAGCGCTGGCAAGACCGGTATTGCGAGTGTGACGATAGCGAGGAATGTGCTGCGTATTGCCATGCGCGGATGCTCCGGAATGCTGGCCGCAACAGGGCCTGGCCGCTCGGCGCTAGATGCCGGCTTTTGCGATCGTATCGGTCAGTTGACGCACAGCCGCAGCGAGCGCCGGGTGCTCGGTTTCGAATTGCGCGGCCAGACGGCGGGCAGTCGAAACGTGCGACTCGAATTTCTCGAGATCGTGCGCGACAACACCCAGCAACTCGCGTGATTCCCGGTCGAGCGTCGTCGCGTTGGCCAACTCGTCATGGACCTTGCGCAGCAAAGCGGCTAAATCCTGTGCACTCATTTCGAAGATTCGACCTGGATTGAACGGAGAAACTCAACCAGCCGATCGATCAACGTGGCGGCACTCTCGGTGCCTGCGTCCGGTTCGCTGACGGAGACACTCGCGAATTCGTAGCCCCAGATAGGCATCTGCCGCGCGCCGTGTGCCGCTGGAATATCACGCCCATCGATGATCCGGCGTACCTGTTCCGCGGGGTACGCGTCACGACGACGAGCTGCCAGCCGGGTGAGATCCGGCACCGCAACCTTGAGCATCGAGGCTACCGGCCCATCGCCCTCCCCCGACGACCCGTGACAGCTGGCACAGAATCGCTGATACAACTCACGTCCGCTATAGTCGGTGAAATCCTGTCCCGCAGCGAACGGCACGACCGCGAAACATGCCAGTGTGGCCGCCAATATTGAAGTGCGATGCAAGACCGAGGCTGTCATAACCGTAGCATGCCGCCTCGAACGCGCGCCGTCCATCAGTACATTCCAAGCGTATGATCCGCATCCGATGAAGACGCCTGAAATCTATGTAAGTACGGATATCGAAGCCGACGGTCCCATTCCTGGCCCGCATTCCATGCTGAGTTTTGGCTCGGCGGCTTTTCTGGCCGACGGCACCTTGTTAGGCACCTACGCCGCCAACCTGGCCACCTTGCCCGGCGCGAGTGGCCATCCGGTGACGATGAAATGGTGGGCCACGCAATTACTGGCCTGGGACAAGAGTCGCGAAAATTGCCGGACGCCGGAAATTGTCATGCCCGCATATGCCGCGTGGATCAAGGCGCTCCCGGGGCGGCCGGTGTTCGTCGGCTACCCCGCATCGTTCGACTTCATGTTCATCTGCTGGTATCTGTTTCGCTTCGCGGGTGAGAATCCGTTCTCGTTCGCCGCGCTCGACATCAAGACTTTCGGGATGGCGCTGCTGCAGTGTGACTACCGCAACGCTACCAAGTTGAGTATGCCGCTCGAGTGGCAAGTGGACTTGCCGCACACCCACGTCGCGCTCGACGATGCAATGGAACAAGGGATGATCTTCTGCAACATGCTCGCCGAACGCAATCGCCGGGGCGCTCAACCCAAACCGTAGATGCGGTGACGCAGAGGCGTCAGCAAACCGAGCTGCGTGCCCTCGGGTGACAGCGCACGGTTGCGTTGCCCGAGTCCCTCGGCACCGAAGGCGCGCGTGATCATCTCATTCCAGATCTCCTGCGCCGCGGCATCGTGGCGCAGCTCGATCGTTCCCCAGACGATGACGTGAGCCATCGTACCGGGCTTCGAGATCGCCACGCAGCCGCGAGGGTCGCGCTCGAGATTGCGCACCTTCTGTTTGCCGGTAAAGCTGAACAACAAATGCGGCGCTTTGAGCCCCATCATCATCGGGGTGTCGTGCGGACCCCCATCGTGATCGATGGTCGCGAGATGCACCCAATCCGCAGGTTGATGCAGTTTCTCGATTGCCAACTCTAGCTCTTTATCCATTTCAATTCCCTCCAGCACGGAAGTACGGCATGACATCGGTGGCGAACAGGCGCGCCTGCTCCACCATCGCAGCCTGACGCGCGCCGTGAGGATGTGCAACCGCTGATCCACCCAGTTGGTAGACATGATCGAGGCCGAGATCGACGAGTGTCTGCAAGCGCCGCCGACACTTCTCGGGCGGGCCGCAGATCGAGAACCAGTCGACGAACTCATCGGGCACGACCGCGAGGTGCGAGCCCTGGTCCTGTGCATGGTGCTCCATGTCGTAGTTCGATTGCATGTGCGCCGCCAGATCTTTGAGTTTCGGCGGCAGGTGATCGAGTGGCGCACCCTTCATGCCGGCAAAATGCGCGACCATGCCCGAGATCATCCGTCCCAAGTCGATTGCCCTGGTCTCGCTCGAATCGCAAACCAAATTGACGTATGCCCCAATACTGAGCGAGTCGCGCGCCCGACCGATCTCGGCGAGGCGCGCCAGCGCGGTATTCATGGCCCACTCGATGCGCTCCGGCGCGCTGCCGACCGCGAAACTGATCCGATCGGCCACGTCCACGGCCATCGCGATGGTCTTCGGGCCGGTGCACGCGATGTCAATGGGAACCGGTGCAACAGTCACTGAATCGAGCCAACGCAGCTTCGATGACGTGCCGTTGCGATCGATCGTTTCACCGAGTTGGTAGGCACGCAGGCGCTCGACATAAGTCCGTAGCTGCTCGGTCGTCCCGTTGCGGATACCAATGTGCGCCGCAGAAGAATCGCCGCGACCGATGCCGCAGATGATGCGACCGCCGGCCTCCGCCTGCAACGTGGCGAAAGCTGACGCCGTAACGGCAACATCGCGGGTGACGGGATTCGTGACCCCGGTGCCCAGCATGAGACGCTGCGTCGTTTGCGTGGCGAGCGCAAGCTGCCCGAAAGGATCCGGGCTCAGATTCTGTGTGTCCGGACAGAGCAGCACATCGAAGCCCAGCGCCTCGATATCGCGCGCCAGCCTCGCCGTGAATCCGGGGGATGCCTCCATCACGATGCCGATCTGCTGCAGTTGCCTGCGTCCCGAATTGCGATTGGTAGTGATCATGTGAACTCCGCTAGTCACGCGTGATCCGACGGTCTTTCCACCGGGTCGTGCCGCTGTTGCGATTCGCCGAGAGGCTCAGCGCCGCGCGGTCGCTGCAGGAAACGACGCCCTGTTCCACGACCGCCCTCGATGAGCTTGGAGACTTGCTGGCGGACATCCTGGTCCGCGCGGGTCGGTCGGCTCTGACGACGCAGATAGTCGATCCAGGTCGGGCTCTCGAAGCGCTCGATCCAGGTGTTAGGGTCGTCGATATCCTGACACACTGACCACCAGCGCGCGCCATCGCGGCGACGAATGCGGCCGAGTTCGTTGATCAATGCCACAAAACGGACCGCGTTGGAAGATTGCACACGATATTCGATGGTCACGATAACGGGACCAGAGGCTGGGTGAATCGGGAACTTCGGCTCCACCATCTGGCTGCGAACATGCGGATCATACGAACCCGCGGTCGCAACAGAAACCGGAATCCAGCGCGCCACCAGCAATGTGATCAGCGACGCCCCAGCGGCGACCGTCAGCGATTCGCGTATGCCAAAAGCGTGTCCGACCAATCCCCAAATCCAGCTGCCGACCGCGATTCCCGCGAATGCGACGGTCTGATACATCGCCAGCGTCCGACCCATCACCCAGCGCGGCGACGAGAGCTGTACGGCAATATTGAAGTTGGCGAGTGCAAGCGTCCAGACAGAGCCGGCGAGCAAGTGCGCTAACAATGTGAGCGCCAGCCAACGGCTCTGCCCGATCGCGAACAGCGCGACGGATGCCATTCCAGCCGCCACGCGCAACAGGCGATCGCTCGAGAAGCGCGTTCGCAGCGTCGCACTGGATAGTGCCGATCCCATGGCGCCGATTCCGAAAGCGCCGAGCAACAGACCGTAGGTCGGCGCGCCTCCACCTAACAGATCACGCGCAACGATGGGCATCAGTGCCGGTGCCGCGGCCATCGGAACCGCGAACAGTGCGCAACGCGCGAGAATTGCCGTGAGATGCGGCGAGAGCCGCACGTAACGCGCACCGGCGGCGATCGCTGCTCCCAGCGGCTCCGGTGGCAGTTCGTTCCTGGGACGCACCGGACGCCACCAGAACAATGCGCCGAGCGTGCCGAGATAAGAAACCGCATTGATCACAAAAGCCGCGGCAGCACCGGAGGCAGCCACGATGACGCCACCAATCGCCGGTCCGACGCTGCGGGCCATATTGAAGCCCACCGCATTCGCCATGACGGCCGACGGAATCAACTCGCGGGGCACTTGATCGCCGATGGAAGCCTGCCACGCAGGGGCAAAGGCGGCTGTTCCGCAGCCGATCAAGAACGTGAGCCCAAGTAACAACTCGGGGGTAACGTGGCCCAATAGAGTCAGCAATGCCAACGTCGCCGCCGCAGCCAACATGAGAAACTGCGACAGCAGCATGATCAAACGGCGATCGTGAGTGTCGGCGTAAGCGCCTGCGACCAGCGAGAAGAAAAAGAACGGTAGTGCACCCGCCGTCTGCACCAACGCGACTCGATCGGCCGACGGCGCGATCGTCGCCATTAGCCACGCTGCACCGACCGACTGCATCAAACTGCCGAGCGACGAGATGAGAGTGGCCCACCAGAAAACCGCGAAGACGCGGTGCGCGAACGGCGCGAGTGTCGCGGCACGCCAGCGTGCGAATGCGGATGGATCGAGAGCTTGAAGCGGCACGGCTAGTTCGCAAGACCAACGTTTAACAACAGCCTGCAAGGATACCGGATTGGCCACCCACTCGTGGGCCGACGCGCCAATTGACGTTTAGCTGACGCCTGCGTAACGTGCTAGCGGTGAAGATTGATTGGAAACAATACGATCCAGGGTCAAGCTACGACGAGCTGATAAGCGTCGCCGGCCAATCGCGCACCGCCGCCGCCGCGCTAACGCGCTACCTCGCATCGCTCAGCCCCAAGATGCTCGACTCCCGGCAAGACGCCGCCGAACGTGCGATCGCGGAGATGGGTATCACGTTCACGGTCTACAGCGAGGGGCGCAATATCGATCGCGCCTGGCCGTTCGATATCATCCCGCGCACTATTGCCGCCGCCGAGTGGGATCGCATTGCCGCTGGTCTGACTCAACGACTAACAGCTTTGAATCTGTTCATCGACGATCTGTATAACGACCAACGGATCATTCGCGACAGCATCGTACCGGAGGAGATCATTGCAACGTCGCGCAACTTCCTCAAACCGTGTATCGGCGCCCGTCCGGCACACGCCGTCTGGGCTAACATCTGCGGTACCGATCTGGTGCGCGATGCCGATGGCACGGTATATGTGCTGGAGGACAACCTGCGTGTTCCGTCGGGCGTCTCCTATATGCTCGAGAATCGCATTATCACCAAGCGGGTGTTTCCGGAGCTTTTCAAGGATAGCTCGATCCGCTCGGTCGACGACTACGCATCCGAGCTTCTCGAGATGCTCAGCTCACTGACGCCGCGCACCGGCGACCGGCCCGAGGTAGTGGTGCTGACGCCCGGGATCTACAAC
>JAGRJB010000221.1 GCA_020442965.1 Pseudomonadales bacterium | reverse complement strand
AACCTCGTGTTCATGCAGTTCGAGCGCGCCGCCGATGGCAAGCTGACGCCGCTGCCGAAACCGTCGGTCGACACCGGCGCCGGCCTCGAGCGGCTGTCGGCAGTGATGCAGGGTGTTACTAACAATTACGACATCGATCTGTTTCGCAACCTGGTGCGTGCCGCGGCCGACATTGCCGGTACGCAGGATCTGGCTAACAGTAGCCTGAGGGTAATTGCTGACCACATCAGGGCGTGCACATTTCTCGTGATTGATGGTGTAACCCCTGCGAACGAGGGGCGCGGCTATGTCTTGCGACGTATCATCCGGCGCGCCATTCGTCACGGTTACAAGCTCGGTATTGAGCAGGTATTTTTCTACAAGCTCGTCGCAACGCTCGAGCAGGAGATGGGGGCGGCCTATCCGGAGCTACGCGCGGGTCGCGCGCTCGCCGAGCGAGTACTGCGGCAGGAGGAAGAACGCTTTGCCGAGACGCTCGCCAACGGTATGGAGTTATTGGATCAGGCGATCGGCAAGCTCAAGGGCGGCAAAGTCATTGACGGCGAAACCGTCTTCAAGCTCTACGACACCTATGGCTTCCCGGTCGACCTGACCGCTGACGTGGCGCGCGAGCGCGGGCTCAGCGTCGATCACGCGGGCTTCGAAGCGGCCATGGATGCACAGCGCGTGCGCGCCCGTGCAGCCAGCAAATTCGGTGTCGATTTGCGCGCCGGCGTGCAGCTCGATACCAAGACATCGTTCGTGGGCTACGACGGAACGCACGGTCGTGGCCGGATTTTGGCATTACTGCGCGATGGAGCGATGGTCGATCGCTTGCAGGCCGGTGAAGAGGGCGAGGTAGTCCTCGATGTCACGCCATTCTATGCGGAGTCTGGTGGACAGGTAGGCGATGCGGGCGAGTTGTCGAGGGGTGCGACGCGCTTCCGGGTCAGCGACACGCAGAAGCGTGGCATGGCGTTTGCCCATATCGGCAGGCTCGCGAGCGGCGACCTGGCTATCGGCGAGACGCTCGAGGCGCAGGTGGATACTGCGCGACGCAATGCCACCGTTTTGAACCATTCGGCCACCCATTTGTTGCACGCCGCGCTGCGCAAGGTTCTCGGTACTCACGTGCAGCAGAAAGGGTCGTTAGTGGCGCCCGATCGGTTGCGTTTCGATTTCTCGCATTTCCAGGCGGTTACGCGCGAAGAGCTTGCGACGATCGAGCGGCTGGTCAATCAGCAGATCCGTGCCAATGCCGCGGCGGAAACGTCTGTCTCGAGCTACGAAGAGGCCGTCGCGGCCGGTGCGATGGCGCTGTTTGGCGAGAAGTACGAGCGCGACGTACGGGTACTCAAGCTCGGCGATTTCTCCATGGAGCTGTGCGGTGGCACGCACGTCGGTCGTGCGGGGGACATCGGGGTGTTCAAGATCGTGGCGGAATCGGGGGTCGCTGCGGGCGTGCGGCGTATCGAGGCAATCACCGGTGAGGCAGCGTTCGACTGGCTGGATGCTAACGAGTCATTGCTACGCGAAATCGCGAGCCTGGTTCGCGGTACGCGCGATGACGTACGCGCCAAAGTGCAGGAAGTGCTGGAGCGGTCGCGTTCGCTGGAGCGCGAGAATCGCCAGCTGAAGGACAAACTGGCGAGTGGCCAAGGGCAGGATCTGAGTGCGAGTGCGATCGATGTCGGCGGCGTCAAGGTGATCGCGGCGAGAGTCGCAGGCGCAGACGCAGGAGCGCTGCGTAGCGCTGTCGATCAACTGAAGGACAAGCTCAAATCAGCCGTCATTGTCCTCGCGGCAGTCGACGAGACGCAGTCCAAGGTAACGCTCGTCGCCGGCGTGACAGCGGACAAGACTAACAAGATCAAGGCCGGTGAGCTGGTGGGCAGCATCGCCGCCTTGGTGGGCGGCAAGGGCGGGGGACGGCCGGATTTTGCGCAGGCCGGTGGCACCAATCCCGAGGCTCTCGACGCTGCATTGGCGACGGTCGACGCATTCGTGCGAAGTCGGCTGGGCGCCTGACAGCGACGCCTGTGGTTCGCGACAGGTCCTGGAAGTATGACAAATCGCCAGACCTGCCGTATGTGTCCCCTGTTCCGGGGTTCGCCCGCTTGCTGCGAGTGTGCTCAAGTGGCATGCTCGATTGTCAGCAAAGGCCCCGTAACGTAGGGTCACGCAGCGGCCCACGGAGGGCTATTTCAACATGCTTATTTTGACGCGACGGGTGGGTGAGTCTGTGATGATCGGGCGGGAAATCACCGTCACGGTGCTCGGCGTGAAAGGCAATCAAGTACGCATAGGCATCAATGCGCCCAAAGACGTCTCCGTGCATCGCGAGGAGATCTTTCACCGGATCGAAGGCGAGCGCGGCGACCATGGGGAAGAGCCGGGCAGCGACGAGTCCCAGGGCCCCGAATCGCTGAAACGCCGTACGACGGCCGCCTG
>JAGRJB010000220.1 GCA_020442965.1 Pseudomonadales bacterium | reverse complement strand
CACCGTCGAACTTTCCGATGATGGTTTGCAGCATCTTGCGATCGAGCGAATCGAAGCCTCGCGGATCGACTTCCAATAGATCGAGCGCTGCCGTGGCAATTTCTTCGGTGATCACCCCATCGCCTTTGACCTCGGCGAAATCGCGTACCCGCCGCAACAGGCGATTCGCGATCCGCGGCGTGCCGCGCGAACGCTCGGCGATGCGCCGTGTGCCATCCGCTACCGCCGCAACACGCAGAATGCCAGCAGAGCGCGTCACGATGCTCTGCAGATCCGCGACATCGTAGAACTCGAGCCGCTGCACAATACCAAAGCGATCGCGCAACGGCGACGTCAGGAGACCGGCGCGCGTCGTCGCACCGACGAGCGTGAAGGGTGGCAGATTGAGCTTGATCGAACGCGCGGCGGGCCCCTCGCCGATCATGATATCGAGCTGAAAATCTTCGAGCGCCGGATAGAGCACCTCTTCAACGACCGGCGACAGGCGATGAATTTCATCGACAAACAACAGATCGCGCGGTTGCAAGTTGGTCAATAGTGCCGCCAGATCACCGGGCCGCTCGAGCACCGGCCCCGAGGTTTGGCGCAGGTTCACGCCGAGCTCGCTGGCGAGAATATTTGCAAGTGTCGTCTTGCCGAGGCCCGGTGGACCAAAAATCAAGACATGGTCGAGCGCCTCCTCGCGCTTGAGCGCCGCGGCGATAAAGATCTCCATCTGGCTCTTGACGGCCCGCTGGCCGACATAGTCCACGAGGCGCTTCGGCCGAATCGCTCGATCCGCGGCCTCATCGTCTTGCGCCGTGCCTGCGGAAACCAACCGCTCTTCGCTATTCATTGTCAGTACTCATGGATCAGGTGCAGCGCCCTGCAACGCACGCCGGATCAGATCTTCGGTCGAGCCGGATCCGCCGGCCTGTTTGAGCAAGCGAGTTGCCTCGGCCGGCTTGTAGCCAAGCGCAACCAACGCACTGAACGCCTCGGATTCGGGACCGCTCGCCAACACGGCACTGCCGCCATTAACGGCCGCCACCGCATCCAGCCGATCGCGCATTTCGACTAACAATCGATCCGCGATCTTGCGCCCCACGCCCGGGATCTTGGTGAGCGCGGCGGAGTCCTGACTCTGCACGCAGAGTGCGAACGCTTCGACCGTGACGCCCGACAAAATAGCCAGCGCAATGCGTGGCCCGATTCCCGAGACCCGCAAAAGACTGCGAAATAGCCGACGCTCGTCCTCGGCCGAGAAGCCATAGAGCGTGTGCGCGTCTTCGCGGACGACCAGATGCGTGACGAGGCGCACTTCTGCGCCGATCGCCGGTAACGTGTAGAAGGTGGACATGGGTGCCGCGAGTTCGTAGCCCACGCCGCCGACATCTACCGTCAGCGACGGCGGCGCCTTGGCTACGAGCCTACCGCGCAGAAAGCCGATCATCGTGCGACCCCTGCAAACCCGGTACCGCTCAATGCGGCGAGGCGTCGATGGCTGGCATGACAGATAGCGATGGCCAGTGCATCCGCGGCGTCGGCGCCGGGCTGTGCGCGAAGTTGCAGCAGACTCATTACCATGTGCTGCACTTGAGCTTTGTCGGCCGACCCCGCACCGACGATTGCAAGTTTGACCGCGCGTGGCGCGTACTGATGCACCGGCAGCGACTCCGGAACGGCGGCAAGTGCCGCGCCACGGGCTTGACCCAACTTCAGCGCGCTATCCACATTGCGACTGACGAACACGCGTTCGATCGCCATCTCGACGGGTTGGTAGGTAGCGAACAGCTGGCTGAGCGCAGCGTGGATGCACCGCAATCGGGTTGCGAATTCCGCTGCCTTGACGTCTATGCAGCCGTGCGCAACATGCAGGAGATCGGGCCCGCAGGCATCGACGATGCCATAGCCCGTGCGCCGGGAACCCGGATCCAAACCGAGCACCCGCACGCGCTCGCCGATTCGCAATCGCACCACGTCAGCCGCAGCAGTCGCGCGCGCTGCATCGGGATCGTAGGCACGCCAACTACCGGCTCGAGCTTTACGCATTGTCCTCGTACACCAAACCTCGCGCACGTTGGCGCGGCCATTGGCCGTATGATAGCTGGTAAAGATCCATCGCGCCGCCGAGGGCACGGGCCCCGATACACCAGTGCAACCGCTTGATGTCACGCC
This sequence comes from Pseudomonadales bacterium, assembly GCA_020442965.1. GTDB lineage: Bacteria > Pseudomonadota > Gammaproteobacteria > Steroidobacterales > Steroidobacteraceae > CADEED01. The sequence continues at coordinate 3,802 of JAGRJB010000220.1, read as the reverse complement.
GCCGGAGATGCTCGAAGTCATCGAGAGAACCGCGGCCGCTCTGCAATCGCATGGAGTCGACAGCGGGGCGCTCGCGCAAGGTCGCGAAATCGCCGCAATCGTTGCCGAGCTTACCCGCGATGCACCGCTCGTCGCCGCAGTGCTGGCACGCGAAGCCCTGCCGGCGAGTGCGCTCGCTGGTCCCGCGACTGCGCAGCTAATCGACGACAACGCCGTGGCGTTGGCGCGGGAGCTGCATCAATTTGGCAATCTCGCGTCCACGGACGACACCAGGGCAAACCGCCGGCTGCAGCCCGCTCAGGCCGAAGCGCTGCGCAAGATGCTGCTATCAGTTGTCAGCGATCCGCGACTGGTCATCGCGCGACTGGCCCGGCAACTCGTGCAGCTGCGGCATGCCAGATTGCTCGAAGCCGCCCCGCGCCGCGCGCTTGCAGCCCAGACCCGCGAGATCTTTGCGCCACTCGCCAACCGACTCGGGCTGTGGCAATTGAAATGGGAACTGGAGGATCTCGCGTTTCGCCATCTTGACCCGGACAACTATCAATTCATTGCAGCTGCACTCAATGAAAAGCGCGTCGATCGTGAACGATACATTGCGGAACTAGTGATAGAACTGACGCGGATGCTGGCGGCGGCCGGCATCCGGGCAGACGTCTACGGGCGCCCGAAACACATCTACAGCATTTGGCGCAAGATGCAGCGCAAACACCTCGAGTTCAATCAGCTGTACGACATCCGCGCCGTGCGCATAGTGGTACCGACCATTGCCGATTGCTACTCCGCGTTGGGAGTCGTGCACGGGAAATTTCCGTATATTCGCGCTGAATTCGATGACTACATCGCGACCCCCAAGGACAACGACTATCGGTCGATACACACCGCCGTCATCGGGCCGCATGCGCAAACGATCGAAGTGCAGATTCGTACGACCGAGATGCACGAGCAATCGGAACTCGGCGTCGCTGCCCATTGGCGCTACAAGGAGGGGACCCAGCGCAATCTATCGTACGACCGCAAGATTGAGTGGATTCGCCGCTTGCTCGAACCGACGAGCGGCGCATCGGCGGATGGCGACTTCCTTGAAGAAGTGCGCGGCGAGTTGTTTGAGGACCGCGTATACGCTCTCACACCCAAGGGTGAAGTAGTCGATCTGCCGCAGGGCGCGACACCACTCGACTTCGCGTACTACGTGCACACGGACTTGGGCCATCGCTGCCGCGGCGCGCGCGTCAACGGCAGGATCGTACCGCTCAGTCACCAGCTCGCCAATGGCGAGGTCGTTGAAATACTCACGCACAAGCTGGCATCGCCGAGTCGCGACTGGCTCAGCGCCGGACAACGCCTGCTCATCTCACCGCGCAGTCGCTCAAAGGTACGCGCCTGGTTTCGCAAGCTCGATGAGGGGTCTGCCCCGTCCGAGCGGGCGCCTGAACCGGGCAAGCCTGGGTCCGGTTCAACGCAGCAAAGTCTGGTGCCCAGGGTGCGTCCCAAGCCGCCTTCGCGGCGCGCCATGTCACCCGTCACAGTGGCCGGCGTCGACGATCTGCCGACGAACCTCGCGCGCTGTTGTGCTCCCGTGCGCCCGCAACCTATCGTGGGCTATATCACGGTGGGTCGCGGCGTGACAGTCCATCGCAGCGACTGTCCCGGCCTGCTTCGCATGGTCGCACAGAGGCCGGAGCGCGCACTCAGCGCAGCCTGGAGCGATGAGTCGAGCGCGCTGCCGGTCGGCTTGCTCGTGCTCGCCACTGATCGTCGCGGATTGGTTCGCGATGTATCCGAGGTGTTAGCGTCGCTACATCTCGGCATCGACTCGATGCACACGAGCACCGATTCGACCAAGGGTATTGCGCGACTGGATATTGGCGTGGCCGTGCGCGACCTGACCGAACTCGAGCAGGTTTTGAGTCGCCTGCGCACTGTCAGTAGCGTGCTCTCCGCCAAGCGATTGCGTTGACGACAGGCGACTTTACGTATTCCGGAATTCGCTCCGCAAACCGTGACGGCTGGCGACGTATCGCAGCGGCGACTTCACTTTAAATAGCCTGCCATTAGCAACGGAGCGGTTTCACCCAGAGCCCCGAGGCGCTGAGCCACGCATGCGCGTACTTCTCGTTGATCACAACCCCGCGGCAATGGAAAACGTCGCGCGCGCCTTGCGTGGCGTCGTGGAACTCGAGTGCGTGCACAGCAAAGCCAACGCGCTCGACCGCGTGAAGCGCAATGCTTACGACGTATTGATCGCGTGCGAACGCGTCAGCGACGGTTCCGGGCTGGATCTGCTGGGCCGTATCGGCAAGCACTTACCCGACATGCGGCGGGTTTTCGCCGCGGCACCCGAGCGACTGAAGCTCCTGGGTCCGCGCCTGAATCCTTTCAAGGTTGCGCATACGATCTCCTATCCGATTGATCTCGAGCAGCTATGGCTCGCACTCGCCGCGGTGGCGGGCGGAATCGAGACCACCATTGAACAGACCATTGAGCAATCCATCGAGCACGTCGTGCTCGACGAAACCGGTCACACTCCGGTGTCACCGCGCGCGAGCGCGACGCTCGCCGGCGGCGCGACGGCTCGCAAACTCGCGGTCGAGTGCGCGCGCGGCGATGAGAACAAGGCCGCCGCTCAGCGCGTGATTCGCGCAGTCCCCGCAGCGGTGAAGCCGGTGCGGGCCAAACCCAAGTTTGCGCAGCCAGCAACAGGGGTCCGTCGGATGGCGGGCTCGGCCCCGACGACCGTAGGCTGGGCACCGCGAATCGAGTCCGATCAGGTCGATAGAAACGCGGCCGCGACAGCCGCCGCGGCGGCGCAAGCGATCTATGCCGAGAAGGAACCGACGCCGGGCACCGGGCGATCGGCCGTCACGGTCTCACTGGTTGTCGCCGCTGCGGTCTTCACGATCGCGGCAGTCGGCTTCTTACTTCTCAAAGGCAGCGAGTCAATTGGTGCAGCACGCGCGCCGGCCACGGTCGCAGCCACTAACACAACTGTTCGTACCGCCTTGCCAGCCACCGAGCAGCGTCCGGTGACACCCAACCCGCAAATTTCCGCACTGGAATCGACCATTGAAACCGCACTGACACGCGATGATCTGACCAGCGCATCCAGAGCACTCAAGCAACTGACGACGCTGGCGCCACAGCATCCGCGACTCGCGTTTCTGACGGCGACCGTCGCCCGCGCCTACCAGGCGCGACGAGCGGCCGCGAATGCCGCTCGTGCATCGACCGAATCGATGCCGCCCGAAGCGGCGACCGCGGTCGACGACCCCACGGCCAACGTAACAGAGCCATCGACCACCGCGACCGATCGCGTGACTCGCGCCGAAACGCTAACGATTCAATGAATCGATCGCGCGCTTGTCGGCCGCGAGAGCGGCTTCATGCAAGGCTTCGCTGAGTGTCGGATGCGCGTGGATGGTTCGCTGCAGGTCTTCGCTCGAGGCCGAGTATTCCATCGCGAGTACCGCCTCTGCGATCAGTTCGCCGGCCATCGGGCCGATGATATGCACGCCCAGGATCTGATCGTCATCCTGGGCCGCGATTAGCTTCACAAACCCGTGCGCAGCCTCCATCGCGCGAGCACGGCCGTTCGCCATGAACGGAAAAACGCCAAGCTTGTAGGCTCGGCCGCTCGCTTTCACCTGTTCCTCGGTCGCACCGACCCAGGCAATCTCCGGAGCCGTATAGATAACCGATGGAACGACGTCGTAGTTAGTGTGCCCGTACAGGCCCGCGATCAGGTCGGCCACCATCACGCCCTCTTCCTTGGCCTTGTGCGCGAGCATCGGGCCGCGCACGACGT
>JAGRJB010000219.1 GCA_020442965.1 Pseudomonadales bacterium | reverse complement strand
TGTTCGTGACGCTCGTGGTTGTGGCGGTCCTCGGCGTGTCCTTGGTGGGCGGGCCAGGTGAAACCATGGTGCGACTCAATGCACTCGATGCACAGTTGCTGGATCCATTCGTTGGCGACTCTGGGCAGACGATCGGTTGGATCGGTATCGCCTCGCTGATCGGTTGGGGATTGGGGTACGCGGGCCAGCCGCACATTCTCGCGCGCTTCATGGCGGCGCGCTCCGTCGCGGCCATCGCGAAGGCTCGTCGGGTGGCGATGGTCTGGGTCGTGGTCGTTCTGACAGCCGCAGTCGTTGTCGGTGTTACGGGGCGGCTTGTGCTCACGCCGCCGTTGGTAGGCGCCGATACCGAGAAGGTATTCATCGCGATGGCCACCCGGTTTTTGCCGCCGGCGCTGGCTGGCATTTGCCTGGCTGGCGTAATGGCTGCGGTCATGAGCACGGCGGCTGCGCAGTTGCTCGTGGCGTCGTCGGCGTTCGCCGAAGATATCTATCGCGGGCTGTTTCGGCGTGCGGCTGGCAAGACTGAATTGCTCTGGACGGGTAGATTCGCCGTACTAGTGATCGCGCTGCTCGCTTTTCTCCTCGCGCGAAATCCTGACAGCAAAGTGCTGGACCTCGTTGGTTGGGCCTGGGCGGGGTTCGGCGCAGCCTTCGGTCCGGCCGTCATCTTGTCGCTGTATTGGGACCGCATGACACGCGCCGGTGCATTTGCCGGCATCGTCGCAGGCGGGCTGACGGTCGTACTGTGGAAGCAATTCGCAGCCTTCGGCGGGGTGTTTGCGCTCTATGAACTGGTGCCTGGATTCGCGTTGTCCTGGCTCGCCATTTGGCTGGTCAGTGTGGCGACTCGCCACACCAGAAACCGGGCGTTGCCGGTCGACCCCATCGCCTCAACCAGGCGCTGATTGTCGAACGCGGGCAGCTTTTGTAGATAGGCCAATAAGTCGTTCTTGAGCGCGAGCGAGTTCGGCACGGCTACACCGGTGGCATCACTCGCGACCAACAGAAAATATACATCCTCGGCGAACGGTCCGGTGTCGGTCGTTACGACCCAGACCTCGCTCAAGGCCTGCCATGTGATCGCTTCGCTCTTGCCGCCTGGCAGTATCCGCCGTATGCCCCAGTCGGTGATCTGCAGGATCTCGCGTCGTCGGCGCAGTTGCCACGCCAATAGGTAGGGTTCGAGAATGAACAGGGCGGTTAGCGCGCCGAATATCACTGGGGGCCATGGACTGCCGCGGCCGGCGACGGCCAGGTACAAAGCGATAGCAAAGCAGACGGCAAAAATCGCGACCCAAATCCCGCGCATGGTCGGGCCGGGGTCGAGCGGCGACGGGGGTCGCGCGCCGGTTGTCATCAACGCTTCTGCAGCGCCACGAGGTACCCGATCTTCATGACACCGCCCCAGTTGTCGTTGGTATTCCGCAAGCTCATGCGGGTAAGCTTAGTTCATGTCGGTGAGTGAGCGAACCGCTATGGTGCAACGACGGCTTGCCGTGTCGTTGATTGCGGTTGTTGGGGCCCTCTCGCTCGGCGGCTGCCGCGTCACCGCGCCCGGCGCGCCGGTGGACAGTCGATCCACCGCTGCAAAGCAGGACGCGGCGGCGCTCGGCCCAGGGCGAATCTATCGCGTCGTCGCAGACGAATCGCTCCTGCAGATTCTTGCGTTCCGCGGCGGGACGCTGGCCCGCGTGGGCCATAACCACGTGATCGCTTCGCGCAATCTGTCTGGCGACATTGCTGTTCCGTCCGATCGATCGCAAGCGCGCTTCGAGCTCACGATACCTGTCGCGTTGCTGACGATCGATGAAGTGTCGCTGCGCGCCGCCGCCGGCGCCGAGTTCGTCAGCGAGGTATCTGACAGCGCACGCGACGGCACGCGCCGGAACATGCTGGGCGAGGCCGTGCTGGACGCGGTGCGTTATCCGGGCATTGCGCTGCGTTTGGTGTCCCTCGGTGCGGCCGCGCAAACCGCGACCGGCCGGGGTGAACAATACGCAGCCACGATCGAAGTCGCTCTCAAAGGCCAGCGGCACGCCGTGCGGGTGCCGCTCAGAGTGTCAGTTGAACCCGATTCGCTCGTGGCAGAGGGCGAATTCACGCTCAAGCAAAGTGAACTGGGCCTCGCACCATTCAGCGTGATGTTCGGCGCGCTCACCGTTCAGGACGAGCTGCGCATCAAATTCTCGTTGACTGCGCGCTAACGAATTCCCAGCTCCTCAGCCAATGCGCGAGCGTCGTAGACATCATGGAGTGCGGTGCGAATGATCGTCGTGTCGACCGCAACGGTGCGATTCATTGCCGTGTCGAACCAGTAAGAACCCGAGATGGAATGGATGTTGCCATCGAACACCAAACCGACCACTTCGCCCTTGGCGTTGATCAACGGACTGCCGGAATTGCCACCGACGATATCGTTGTTAGTCGATAAATCGAACCGCGTCGTCATGTCGAGGCGTGGTTTGGCAGCCAACCAGCGATCAGGCACTTTGAAAGGCTCAGCGCCGGTGGCGCGTTCGTACAGGCGGGACAAGTGCGTGAACGGTGCGATCTCGACGCCATTCTCACGCCAACCCTGTACCGTGCCGTAGTTGAGCCGCAGCGTGAATGTCGCGTCCGGATAGACGCTGGTGCCGAGCGCCGCAAAGCGCGCGCGTGCGATCTTTTCGGACGCAGCTTCCACTGGCGCCTCGACTTCGTCGTCGTACCGCTTGCGCAGCGCGCGAGCCTCGGGCTCGACTTCCCGTGAGAATACGATCATCGGATCGTCAGACGCGTCGATGGCCTGGCGACCGCCGTTCCACAGAGCGAGACGCACGCTCGGATCGTTGAGTTTTGTACCGCTAACGAGCCGGTGTGCAAGTTCGTCAGGCGACTCCTTCGACAACAGTTCGCGTACCAGTGGGTGATCGGGTCCCAACCACTCACGCATCCGCTCGAGACCGAACGTCAGGCGGATGATTTCGATCTCGGGATAGATCGGGACGGCCGCTGCCAGCTGCTGCTCGATGCGTGGCAAGGCAGTGTCGGTATATTCGCGCAGGCGATCAGTATTGGCCTTGGCGCGCTCGTCCGCAGCGCGCACCAGCACGCGCGCGTAGTTAGCCAGGTGACCACCCCAGCCCGCACCGTTCTCGATGAAGGTGAGCGGCAGTTGCAGCGTGCGATACACGGCCTGCGCCTTGGCGATGTCCGACCACGGGTCGCCGATGGCCGCGGCGAGCTTCGGATCGGCCGCGACGCTCGCGCGCAGTTTGGTCTCAGCGTCTCGCTTGGCGGCAATCAACTTGTCATCGAGCAGCGCGTCGAGCTGCTTGCGGCGCACTTTGATGGAGTTCTCGAGACCATTCAACTGGTCTTCCACACTCCGCGCCGCTTCGTCGCTCGACTTGGCGTATTGAACGTAGCGGCCGCGCAGTTCCGCGGCGCGCAGCAACCAGCGCGGGATGTCGATATCGCGCTGCGTTTCCAGTTGCGCAACGGTCAACAGACGATCGGTGCTGCCGGGATGTCCCGAGACGAATACGAGTTCGCCCGCCTTCGGTCCGTCGAAATTGACGTTCAAGTGCTGAGGTGTCTGCGCCGGCTTGCCATTCTCGTAGGCGCGGAGCACGCCCATGTCGAGGCACCAGCGCGGGAACTGAAAGTTGTCTGGATCACCGCCGAATGCCGCGATGTCCCGCTCCGGCGCGAACACCAGGCGGACGTCCGTATAACGCTTGTATTGATACAGCCAGTACTGTCCACCATTGTAGAGATTGACCGTCTCGCACTTGAGCGGCCCGGACTTGCGGTCCTTCCTGCTGTTTGCCTCGCAATTCTGCTCACTCTCGGTGAGCGCCTTCTTGCGGGCGTCGTTCGCCGTACGGTCGCTCTTGCCCGCGACGGCGGCGGCAATTCGATCGGTGATGTTAGTCATGCCTACCAGAACATCCGCGATCTGCGTCTGGCAGCGACGTTCTTTGGCGCGATCGCCAGCCAGAAAGCCGTTGCCGACCAGATCGTTCTGCTGGGTCGACAGTTCCGCGAGGCAGCTCTCGACGCAATGATGGTTCGTGAGAATCAGGCCATTCGGCGAGACGAAGGAGGCGGTGCAATTGGCGAGCCGTATGGTCCCGAGCCTGGCTCGATCGAGCCAGGCTTGATCGATCGTGACGCCGAACTTCGCGGCCACAGCGGCGCTCGGGAAATCGTGGTAAGTCCACATGCCTTCGTCGGCAAGGGCTGGGATACTGGTGAGTAACACGAGCGCGGCACTGACTGCCGCGATGAAATATTTACGCATGATGCACTTCCGCCTGCAGTCTGGTTGCCGTCGTTCGGCTGAGGCCGCCATTATTGATCCTGCGGGCCGGCGACGCCAGCCGAAGGCCAGCCGATGAGCGCGTATCTGGCGGTTCTCGCCACCCACGTATGCTGTGCGTTGCTGACCCCCTGGCTGTTCACCGCGAGGGTTTATCGCGCGTCCCGCGGCCGCAATCCGGCTGTCGGTGTTCTGCGCTGGCTGCCGCACACGGTCGACACCGCCTTGTTCGGGGCTGGTGTGACCCTCGCTCTGCTACTGCATATTTCGCCGCTTGTGCACGCCTGGCTCGCGATCAAACTGGTGGCCCTGCTGGTGTATATCCTGATCGGGCATATCGCCGTGCGTCGGGTTCACAATAATGCGGGGCGCTGGACGGCGTGGTTCGCGGCGGTCGTCACGATCGGTTATATCTACACCGTGGCGTTAACGAAGAATCCCTGGCCGTTCGGCTCGTAAAGATCGCGGTCTATCGCTATGCTCCCGCTGGCTCATAAGCGTCGTCGGGGGGATGACTGAAGTGATTGCGAAGCGACTCGGCCCAATCCAGCTGACACCCGGCTATTCACGCCTCAACGGTGTGACTTTCATCTACGCCGCCTTCGTCACCATTGGACTGCTGGCGTTCATCAGCTTCATCCAGGCCTATCTACTGAACGTCAACCTCAAGATGCCGCCTGAGCTGCAGGGGCGGACGGTTGCGATCCTCGGCATCGCGAACGAGATCGTCGCGTTGGTACTGGTGGCGCCATTCGGTGCATTGGCCGACAAGATAGGTCGCCGATTGGTTTACACCTTTGGGTTCGCCTGGCTCGCAATCGGCTTTCTGCTGTATCCCGAGGCACGCACGCTGCCGCAATTGCTCGCGTGTGCGCTGTTCTTTTCAGTCGGCGTTGCCGCAGTCGGTACCATGCTTGCGACAGTGCTCGCGGATACGCCGCTCGAGAACTCACGTGGCAAGTTAGTCGGTATAACCGGGCTTTTTCAGGGCCTGGGTGTGATGATCGCCGTGCTGGGACTCGGCAAGGTGCCGGAGCTGCTCGCAGCGGGTGGTATGGACGATCAGCGCGCCGGCCAGATTACCCTGTGGATCGCTGCGGGTATTGCGGCGCTTTCGGCGCTGGCGGTGTTCATCGGTCTGAAGAAAGGTTCGCCGCGCCGTGACGGTGGCGCTGCGACATCGCTCGCGTTCATTCTGCGCGAGGGGCTGACTGCGGCACGCTCCAATCCGCGTATCTGGTTCGCCTACATGCTGCAGTTTGTTTCCTTCGGCGATCGAATCGTGATCGGCACGTTCCTGTCGCTGCGGCTGCAGCAAACTGCCCTCGAGCATGGGATGTCGATGGCGGCGGCCACGGGTGCCGCCAGTCGCGTATTCGGCATGGTATCGGGTGCCGCATTGATCGGCGCATTGATATTCGGCGTGTTGTTAGATCGGCTGGATCGGCTCAAGACAGGTGTTTTCGCCATGGCACTGGGCGCCACCGCGTATTTCGCGGGCGGGTTTATCGACGACCCGACCGCGATGAAAATCGTCGCGCCAGTTTGTCTGCTGTTAGGCTTCGGACAAGTATCAGCGATCATCGCCAGTCAGACCATGCTCGGGCAAGAAGCGCCGATCTCGTGTCGCGGTGCCGTGTTTGGACTGGCCGGCATCTGCGCGTCGGCTGGTATTCTCTTTACCAACGGTGCTGGCGGCTGGCTCTATGATCAGGTAAGTAAAGGCGGGCCGTTCTTTCTCATGGCTGGCGCCAGCTTCGGGATCATGTTGTTTGGACTGTGGTTGCTGCGGCGCGCACCCGTCACCGCGCCGGCCGTTTCGCAATAGTGCTGCGCGCCGGACGGCGGCGCGGCTTCTTGTCCAGTACGGGTGGCGACGTGATCGGGATCGGACGCTCGACCTCCATGCCAGTGATCGAGCTCAAATTGGCCAAACAGCGCTGTAACAACGCGCGCAATTGCTGTCGTTCCGCGGCGCTGAGCGAGGCTTCCATCTCGTTGATGAAACTCTCCGCCGCCCCTACCCCGCGTTCGAACTGTCGTTTACCCTTCTCGGTTACGAACGTGGCGAGAATGCGTCCGTGACGTGCGTCCGGTTGGCGGGTGATCAGGCCCTGCTGTTCGAGCGTCACCAGGATGCTGTTCATGGTTTGAGGCGTGACAGCCGCGGCGCGAGCAAGTTCGGCGCCTGAGGCGCCCGGCGAGGCCATCAGGGAGTGCAAGGTGACGGCGTGAGCGTGGGTCATGTGCAGCCGCGCACCGCGCATGCGCGCCTCGATTCCGAGGCGCATCAGGTGATGGACCTGCTTCAGCAAGAAGGCCAGACTGTCGTCGGGCTGCGCGAGCATTTGTGCAAGACGCCCGGATGGCTGTTGCCGCGCCATGGTCGCGATTTGTAAACCTTTGGTTAATAGATATCAGGAGGCTGATATAGTATCAGGGCACTGATACTCTCACCATCATAACTCGATCGAAATCGGATTCCTGCATGTCGACACGGCGCTTTTCTTCAAATATTGCGGCTGCGCCTCTGTTGGCGGCAGCACTGGCACTACTCGTGGCTTGCAGCGGCAAGCAAGATACTGTCGCGTCAGTCGTGAACGATACCCCCGCCTTGACGGTGACGGTGGGCAAGCCGATCAGTCGATCTCTGGCGCGGACGATAACCGCGTCAGGATCGGTTGCACCGTGGCAGGAAATCAGCCTTGGCGTTGAACTGTCGAGTGTCCGCGTGGCGCGCGTGCTCGTCGATGTCGGACAGAAAGTCAAGAAGGGTCAGCCGCTCATCGAGATGGATGCGCGCACTCTGCAGGTCGATCTGAACTCCGCGCGCGCACGGGTCGCCGAAGCCGACGCGGCGCTGGTGCTGGCGCGCGCCAACGCCGAGCGCGGCCGACGCCTCAAGGAACAGCAGCTGATCTCAGCCGGCAATGCCGACGAACTGATCGCGGGCGATGCACGCGCGGAGGCACAGCGCCAGTCCGCGCTGGCGCAGCTCGAGTCGGCACGTCTACGCTTGGGATTCGCGACGGTCCGCGCGCCCGACGACGGCGTCATCTCGGCTCGTTCGGTCGATGCCGGGCAGATAGTTTCACCTAACAATGAGCTGCTGAAGATGATTCGCGAGAGTCGTCTCGAATGGCGCGGGGAGTTATCGGGTGCAGATCTGGCGCGCATCAAGGTCGGCACCGAGGTACGTCTGCGTGATCCGACTGGTGCCGAGGTGATCGGCAAGGTGCGCAGTGTCGCGCCGTCGCTCGATCCGCGCTCACGTACCGGCCTCGTATATGCGGACCTAGCCAAACCCGGAGAGCTGCGGGCGGGTATGTTCGTCGAGGGCGAGTTGGCGTTAGGTGATGCGCCTGCACTCGTTGTCCCGCGGCAGGCGGTCGTGGTGCGGGACGGCATTTCCTATGTGTTTGCGGTGGGCCAGCGCACGGGCGACAACGCGCGTGTCATACAGCAGCGCGTCGAAACCGGTGCCGCGCTCGGCAACGAGGTTGCCTTGCGGAGCGGGCTCGAAGCAGATCAATCCATCGTTATTCGGGGTGCAGGATTTCTGTCCGACGGCGATTTGGTCGCTATCGTGAAGGAGGGCGTATGAACGTTTCGCGCTGGGCGATCGACCGGCCGCTGCCGGCCGCGTTGATCTTCGTGGGTCTTTGTATCGCCGGGCTGCTCGGCTTCAGGGCCATTCCGGTAGCCAAGTTTCCCGACATTCAATTTCTGACTGTTACGGTGACGGTCAATCTGCCAGGCGCGACGCCCTCACAACTGGAGACGGACGTCACTCGCCGCGTCGAGGATGCGGTGTCGAGCATCGCCAATATTCGTGAGATCGTCTCGCGCGTCAATGAGGGTGTCTCGACTACCAGTATCGTTTTCGAACTGGGCCACGATCTGGATCGGGCGCAGGACGAGGTTCGCGACGCAGTCACCCGCACTCGCTCCGACATGCCGGCGGAGATAGAAGAACCGATCGTTCAGCGCATCACGGTCGTCGGCGGTGCCATGCTGACCTACGCGGTGCAATCGGATTCGATGGCGCCGGATGAGTTGTCCTGGTTCATCGACGATACGGTCAAGAAGACCGTGTACGGCATTCGCGGTATCGGTGGTTTCTCGCGCACCGGCGGAGTCGAGCGCGAGGTGCGGGTCGATCTGGATCCGCGTGCTTTGCAAGCTTATGGCGTACCCGCCAACACGGTTTCGCAACAGCTCGCGCGCTTGCAACTGGAGCGCCCGGGCGGCCGCGCCACGCAGGGTGGCCAGGAGCAAGCAATTCGGACCCTCGGGACGGTGGGCACGGCGGCGGAGTTGTCAGACTTCCCGATCTCGTTGCCGGATGGGCGAACGGTCAGGCTCTCCGCGATCGCGAAAGTACGCGACGGCAACGCCGATCCACGCCAGGCTGCATTGCTCGATGGCAAGACTGCGATCGGTTTCCAGGTCTTTCGTTCGCGCGGCGTTGACGAGCTCAAAGCCGGTAAGCAGGTTCGCGCGGCGGTCGCCAAACTGGCGGCCGAACATCCGCGCATCAAATTCACCGAAGTCGCCTCCAGCCTGGAGGATACCGAAGCTTCGTACGAGTCATCGATGACGATGCTGGTCGAGGGCGGGTTGTTAGCAGTGATGGTGGTCTTCCTGTTCTTGCGCGACTGGCGGGCGACGTGGGTGTCGGCGGCCGCGCTGCCGCTCTCCATCATTCCCACCTTCGCCGTCATTCACTGGCTGGGTTTTTCGCTCAATTTCATCGTACTGCTCGCGCTGGCCGTCGTCGTTGGTCTGCTGGTCGACGATGCGATCGTCGAGGTAGAGAATATTGTTCGACACCGGCGCATGGGCAAGACGCCGATCCAGGCTGCCCGTGAAGCCGCGGACGAGATTGGAGTCGCGGTTGTGGCAACCTCGGTAACGCTAGCCGCAGTTTTCCTGCCAGTGGCGTTCATGCCGGGAATTCCAGGCAAGTTCTTCCGCGAATTCGGTTGGACCGCGGCGATCGCCGTGCTGTTCTCCTTGTTGGTGGCGCGCATGCTCACGCCCATGATGGCCGCCTACCTCATGAAGGGCGATGACAAGCCGCACGCTACACCACGCTGGGTCGAGTGGTATCTCGGCTGGGCGGACAAAGCGATTCGTCACAAGCGAGTAACACTTGGCATTGCCACCGTGTTCTTCGTGCTGTCACTTGCGATGTTGCCGTTCCTGCCGGCGACGTTCCTGCCCGAGGAGGATCTGGGCCGCACGTCGGTGCAGCTCGAATTGCCGCCCGGCACCCCGCTCGAAGAAACCGTGCGCGCCACCGAGATGGCGCGCCAGCGGCTGGGCGGAATTCCCGAGCTGAGCAATGTTTTTGCGACTGTGGGTGCATCGAGTTCCGGGCACGGCGGTGACACAGTGCCGGAAGTGCGGCGCGCTAACATCATCTTGCGCTGGACACCTGCAAGCGATCGTAAGCGCTCGCAACAAGACCTCGAAAAGGTCGTTCGCGAGCGGCTTTCCAGTCTGCCAGGCATGCGCGTGTCATTCGCTTCGGGTGGTCCGGGCGGTCAATTGCAGTTGAAACTGGCGGGTAACAACTCGCAGGCTCTGGCTGAGGCGGCGCGGGAAGTCGAGCGCGGCCTGAAGAGCATACCGGGCCTTGGCAACGTCACGTCCGACGCCCAGCTGCTGCGACCCGAACTCGTGGTGGTGCCGAATCCCGCACGCGCAGCCGACCTTGGCGTATCGACGACGGATATCGCGGATGCTGCGCGTGTTGCCACGAGTGGCGATTATCGACAGCGCCTCGCCAAGCTCAACCTGCCTGAACGGCAAATCCCCATTCGCGTGCAGCTACAGCCCGAAGCACTCAACGATCCTGCGATGCTGCGCGAGTTGCGCTTGCCGGCACGCGGCGGGCCCGTGCCGCTCGGCGTCGTTGCCGACGTTCGGTTGAGTAGCGGACCGGCGCAGATCGATCGCTATCAGCGTGAACGGAATATTCAATTGAACGCGGAGTTGAACGGGATGCCGTTGGGCGAGGCGATGCGCGCGATGAACGCATTGCCGATCATGCGAGCGCTGCCTGCCGGCGTTCGCCTCGTACCGGCCGGCGACAGTGAGATGTTCATCGACCTGTTCACGGGCTTCGCGATCGCGATGGGGATCGGACTGCTGTGCGTCTACGCGGTTTTGCTGCTGTTACTCAACAGTCCGACGCAACCGATCACCATCTTGTCGGCGGTGCCGCTGTCTGCCGGTGGTGCGTTCGGCGCATTGCTGTTGACCGGGCAGGATCTATCGATGCCCGCGCTGATTGGTCTCATCAGCCTGATTGGCATCGCGACCAAGAACTCGATTCTTCTGATCGATTACGCGGTCATGGCGCAACGAGATCATGGTCTATCCTTGCACGATGCGCTGATCGATGCGTGCCGCAAGCGTGCCCGACCCGTCATCATGACAAGCGTCGCCATGACGGCGGGTATGATGCCGATCGCGCTCGGCTTTGGCGCCGACGCGGCGTTCCGCAGACCTCTGGCGCTGTCGATCATCGGCGGGCTGGCGAGTTCGACTTTGCTGTCGTTAGTGGTCGTACCGGCCGCCTATGCAGCCATGGCGAGTGTTACCGCCCGCGTGCGTCGTTGGTTTGGGCGAAAAGAACCAGTGCCGTCAGGCAAGCTCGTGAAGCAAGAGTAGCTGCGTACCTTCCGGGGCTGTCAGCAGCGCATTGTTCGCAGGGTTCAGTCCTCGCGGTAGTTCGCCCGAGAAGTCAATGTGCAAGCTGCGCAGTCGCTCGAGGCGTGCCGGCATGTCTGCCGCGGCAAACACCAGCATGGGCACCTCCAGCGTGCGCGGCCGGTGTGCCGCAATATTCAGATAGTCGCTGCTCAAGGACAAATGCAGGTACGGCGACTCGATGATGTCGTGTGCGATGAATCCGAGCGGCTCCCAGAAGGCTTGCATCGCGTCAAAGTCGTTAGCCGGAACACTATATTCGACGAAGTCACCGAGTAGCGTCGTCTCGTGACGTTCGCGCAATCCCGGCGAGTAGGTGCGAGCTTCCAGCAAAGTCACCATTTGTCCCGCCGGATCGACGAATCCGAACTCGTTGAATACATCGTCGTCGAGGCGTCGCCAGGCGATTTCGATGCCGAGCTGCTCGATGGCGCGCAAATGCGCCGGAATATTCTCTTTGACGCAGGTAATCGAGGGGGACGGGAATTTGTACTGATGCAGGCCGATGGTGATCGCCCCATCGGTCAGCACGCCATACGGATGCGTCCATGCATCGCCGGTGACGCACTGACTGAAGCCGAGCTGCTCATAGAATTCGACTGACAGACGAATGTCGTCTGTGCGAATACTGATCTCATGGAATCGACCGATCATGTGCGCCGCAAACGATACTCATACCGACCAGCAGATGCTAGCCCGCTTCTGCTGCGAGGGGGCTCGCGGCGTCAGCGGTCCAGCGCAGCAGCACAGCGCGAAGTTGATCGAGCGAGAACGGTTTGCTCAGATAGTCGTTCATGCCCGCGCCAAGACAGTTTGCGCGCGCCTCGTCCGATGCATGGGCGGTCAAACCAACGATCGGTACGTTCGCGTTCGGATGTTGCGAGCGACGAATCGAGCGGGTGGCCGTCATGCCGTCCATGATCGGAATTTGTGCATCCATCAGGACGATGTCGAAGTACTCAGTTGCCAGGCGAGTCACAGCGCTCTGACCATCACCGACGACCGTGCTGGTGCAACCCAGCACTTGCAGCATTCGTTCGGCGACCAATTGATTGACCGGATTATCTTCCACCACGAGGACGCGCGTGCCGACGAGCGGACTGGCGGCGGCCTGCGCGGCCGATCCCTGCTCTGACGCGTTGAACGTAGCGGTTCGCCGCCGCATGCTGCTGATCGTCTTGCATAGCATGCGAAACGAGAGCGGCTTGGGGAGCCATTCGGCGCGATCCGCCAACCTGCCGATCTGCGCCGAGTTGCCCGTCTCGCGACTGATGCAGATCCATTGCGTGCCGGCGCTCGGTGCTGGGTCAATGGGATCCGCGCCGACGCGATTGAGGCGATCGGAATCAAACACGACGAGATCGCAACGGTCGGGTAGTGTCAACAACTCCTGCAGTTCAAAACTGGATTGACAACGAATAACAACCGCGCCGGCGGCTGACAGTTGCTCCGCGAGCGCTTCTTGCAGCGAGCGAATCGGTGTTGCGACAGCGATTCGCAGCCCCGCGATACCAAAGTTGTCTGCTGGCTCAGCCTGCAGGTTCGATGTACCGAATGGGATCTCGCACCA
>JAGRJB010000218.1 GCA_020442965.1 Pseudomonadales bacterium | reverse complement strand
CGACCTGGAAACCGCCGAGATCGCGATCAAGGCCGCGCAGACCGGCCACATGGTGCTGTCCACCCTGCACACCAACGACGCCCCGCAGACCATCGCCCGCCTGATGAACATGGGCATCGCGCCGTACAACATCACCAGCTCGGTGACCCTGGTGATCGCCCAGCGCCTGGCGCGGCGGCTGTGCAACAGCTGCAAGCGGCCGATGGAGCACCCGCTGCCCGACCACGCGCTGCTGGCCGAAGGGTTCACCGAAGAGGAGATCGGCGAGGGCCTGACCCTGTACGAGGGGGTAGGCTGCGACAACTGCATCGAAGGCTACAAGGGCCGCGTGGGCATCTACCAGGTGATGGCCGTTACCGATGCGATCGGTCGTATCATCATGGAAGGCGGCAATGCCATCCATATTGCGGATCAAGCAGCCAAGGAAGGCGTCTGGGATTTGCGGCGCGCGGGCCTGGAGAAGGCCAAGCAGGGCATGACGAGCCTGGACGAAGTGAACAGCATCACGATCGACTAAGTGTCGTATGCAACCGATTCAATTTTAAGGAACGCTTAGGCTATGGCAACGGCAACAGTTAGCGCTGGTGGCAAGACGATCAAACGCGACGTCGCGTTCACGTGGACCGGCATGGACAAGAAGGGCAACAAGGTCCAGGGCAAGAGCCTGGCGCCCGACGAGGCTGCGTTGCGCGCCGACCTGCGCCGCCAGGGCGTGGTGCCAAACCGCATCAAGAAGCAGAGTACGGCGTTCTCCGCTGGCGGCAAGGTCAACGCCCAGGACATCGCACTCTTCAGCCGCCAGCTCGCAACGATGCTCGCCGCGGGCATTCCACTGGTGCAAGCGTTCGAGATCGTCGGTAACGGCAACGACAAGCCGGCCATGCAGAAACTCGTGCTCGATATCAAGCAGGACATCGAAGGTGGCACCACGCTGCACGAGGCGCTGGGCAAGCACCCGCTGTATTTCGACAAACTGTTCACCAACTTGGTAGAAGCTGGCGAACAGGCCGGTGCGCTCGAAACCCTGCTCGACAAGATTGCGACTTATAAGGAAAAGACCGAGGCTCTCAAGAAGAAGGTCAAGAAGGCGCTGTTCTATCCAGCGGCCGTCCTGGTGGTAGCCGTCATTGTCACGGTCATCTTGCTGGTTTTCGTGATCCCGCAGTTCGAAAGTCTGTTCAAAGGTTTTGGCGCGGATCTGCCAGCGTTCACGCAGTTCGTCATCAACCTGTCGAAGTTCGTACAGGCGAAAGGCATCTACATCGCCATTGTCATCGCCGCAGCCGTCTACGCGTTCATCTACTTCAAGAAACGCTCGCGCGCGGTGCAGGAGTTCCTCGATCGGCTGATGCTGAAATTCCCGATCATCGGGCCGATTCTCCACAAGGCCGCCGTGGCACGTTTTGCGCGCACGTTGTCGACCATGTTTGCCGCTGGCGTGCCGTTGGTCGAGGCTCTGCAATCGGTGGCAGGCGCCACGGGCAATATCGTCTACGAGGATGCCGTACTCAGGATGCGCGACGAAGTCGCAACGGGTAACCGCCTGCAACGCGCGATGGAGAACACCGGCCTGTTCCCGAACATGGTCATTCAGATGATCGCCGTCGGCGAGGAATCTGGCTCGCTCGATGAGATGTCGGGCAAGGTGGCGCAGTTTTTCGAGGACGACGTCGATGCGGCAGTGGATAGCATGTCCAGCCTGCTCGAGCCTCTGATCATGGCGATCCTGGGTGTGTTGGTTGGTGGTCTCGTTATCGCGATGTACCTGCCGATCTTCAAGTTGGGTGCCGCGATCTGATGTGCAGCACCGCGGCCCGCGCGCGGTGTCTTTCTTGAACTGCCGATGTTAGCTACCGTCCTGTCGCAGTCTCCAACGCTGTTCATCGGCGTCTGCGTCGTGCTCGGGCTGTTGATCGGCAGCTTTCTGAACGTGGTCATCTATCGCACGCCGAAGATGCTCGAGGCGGAATGGCGACGCCAGTGCGAGGAACTGGCGGGCCGCGAGATCGCCGCGGATGCAGCGAAGTTCAATCTGGTAACGCCGCGTTCAGCCTGCCCGGCGTGTAACAAGCCGATCACGGCGCTGCAAAACATACCCGTCGTGAGCTGGCTCTGGCTGCGCGGTAAGTGCGCTGCGTGCGGCACACGTATATCTGCCCGCTACCCGTTGGTCGAACTTCTCACGGGCGTCGCTTTTGGCATCGTGGCCTGGAAGTTTGGCTACGGCTGGACGGCGGCGGCAGCCTTGGTCTTTACCGCGTTTCTGATCGCCCTTACCGGTATTGATATTGACACCCAGCTCTTGCCTGACAACCTCACCTTGCCGCTCCTGTGGCTCGGCTTGCTAGCGAGCCTGTTTTACCCCGTCTGGGCGCAGGGCGCAGCCCCGCTCGAGCCGCGCGCCAGCATTATCGGTGCGGTATCCGGTTATCTCAGCCTTTGGAGTGTCTACCATGTTTTCCGGCTCATCACAGGCAAGGAAGGCATGGGGTACGGCGATTTCAAGCTGTTCGCCGCGTTCGGCGCCTGGTTTGGCTGGCAGATGCTCCTGCCGATCATCATTTTGGCGTCTGCGGTCGGGGCGATCGTCGGCGTCGTGATGCTGGCGCGGCAGGGGAAGGATCGCAGCACGCCGATCGCGTTCGGGCCGTTCCTGGCGGTAGCGGGTTGGCTCGCGCTGTTGGTAGGACATGACGTGAGCCGTTACCTGGGACTGTTTGGGCCGGTCAGATGACGGCCGCGCGCGTCTTGCGCATCGGCCTCACGGGTGGCATCGCGAGCGGCAAGAGCACGGTCGCCAATCTGTTTGCCGCACTAGGCGTTCCGTTGATCGACACGGACGTGCTGGCACGCGAGGTGGTCGCGCCGGGAACGGCGGGCCTGCGCGCCATCGTCGAACATTTCGACGCCAGCGTGCTGAACAGCGACGGCAGCCTCGATCGCGCCGCGCTGCGCGCCAGGGTTTTCGCGGATCCGCAGGAACGTCGCTGGTTGGAGGCACTGACGCATCCAGCCATTCGCGCTTTGATGGAGATGCGGGCCGCCGCAGCGGGCGGACCCTATCAGATCATTGCCATACCGCTGCTTGCCGAGACCGGGCGGGACGACCGGGTCGATCGCGTGCTCGTCGTCGATTGCGATCCGGCGTTGCAGATTGCCCGGCTGCAAGCCCGTGATGGCAGCACGCTGCAGGAAGCGAGTCGCATTCTCGCGGCGCAGGCGTCTCGCGAGCAGCGTCTCGCGATCGCCGACGACGTGATCACAAATGACGGTGGAATCGCGCGCTTGCGCGACCAGGTCGAAGTGCTGCACCGCCGCTATCTCGCCCTCGCGGCATCGACCACCCTGTCCTGAAAAATACACCGGAGCGCCCCAATGGTTTACGCACAGGGATACGGTCAAGCACAATAGGGCGATGATGGAACCGGCTCACGACCCTGTTGCCCGCCCCGACGAAGCGCCGCTCGTGTTCGAGCAACCACTGAACGAGCGCATGCGCACACTGCTGCGCCTGGATTTCCTCTACAACCAGGCGCTCTATCACAATGAGATGTCGAGCCAATGGGGTAGCCGGGCGGCCGTTGCGAGTCTGCTCGATATCCTGGCCATCGCTACCCGCGGCGACATTCGCGCCGATATCCTCAAAGAACTCGAGCGGCACCTCAATCAGATGAACGTGTTTCAAAGCAAACCAGGGGTCGACGCGGCGCGGCTGCGGACGGTCATTTCGAACCTGCTGCGGCTGCGCTCGGATCTCGTCGCCATCGGCGCTAACTACCTCCAGGCACTGAAGGAATCGGAGTTCCTCGCGGCGATCAAGCACCGCAGCGCCATCCCGGGCGGCACCTGCGAGTTCGACCTACCGGATTACTACTTCTGGCTCACCCCGCCCACCGAGACACGCACCCAGGCATTCAGCCAGTGGCTGACCGCGTTGCGCCCACTGTGCGATGCGATCGCCGAGCTGCTGTGGATCACGCGGCAGAATGGTCACCCGCGCGAAGAACTCGCTCGTAAGGGCGTCTACCACATCAATTTTGATCGTGATAATCCGGTCCAGCTGGTGCGGATTGCGCTGCCGGCCGACGCGGGTCTGTATCCCGAAACGAGCGGCAGCCAGCATCGCTGTAGCGTAAGATTCCTGCGCTGGAATGGCCTAACGACTCGTTCCGCCCAGGCAGAAGAGGACGTGCCCTTCGTCCTGACCTGCTGTGCATAGCGGAGCTGGTACTGTGACCGAGATCGGCGCAATCGTCCGTTGCCCAAGCTGCAAGAAGACCGGCGCCTGGTCGACTGAGAATCCGTGGCGCCCATTCTGCTCGGAGCGCTGCCGCCTCATCGATCTGGGCGCGTGGCTGGCGGAGGAGCATCGGATTGCCGGCGAACCGGTGGATCCGTTCGATGTACCTACGCCCCCTGCCACACGCGCGCAACGCGACGACGAATGAGCCGTTGAGAAGGGAGTGATGGAAGCTGAATTCTGGTTAGTGCGCTGGCAGCGCGGCGAAACGGGCTTCAATCAACCCTCCCCACACGGCGCGCTCGAGCGCCATTGGCATTCACTCGATCTCAAACCGGGTGCAACGGTATTCGTACCCTTGTCGGGCAAGAGCGTCGATATGTGCTGGCTCGCCGAGCGCGGCTACAAGGTCGTGGCCATCGAGTTGTCGGCGATCGCCGTGCGGGAGTTTTTCGAGGAACGCCACATGCAGCCTGAGACACAGCCGTTCGATACGCTGACGCGCTATCGCGCCGGACCGTATTGCCTCTGGCAGGGCGATATCTTCGACCTGACGGATGAAATGTTAGGTGCAGTCGATGCGATTTTCGACCGGGCGGCGCTCATTGCGCTGCCTGCCGCGATGCGTGAGCGCTACGTGCGTCATCTTGCGCGGCTCACGCACCCTGGTGTGCCCACGCTGTTAGTCACGCTCGAATACGATCAGACGCGCATGTCGGGGCCACCGCACAGCGTACTTGTCAATGAAGTACATCGGCTATATGGGGCGGACCACACGATCGAAGAACTCGAATGCACTGATCAGCTGGCGGACATGCCACGCTTTCGCGAGCGTGGCCTCGACGCGCTGACCGAACGGGTGTATCAGCTCGTGCGCATTGAGCGCCGCTAGTTGCTCTGCGGCGCATCGAGACCGATGGCGTGCGCAGCAAAGCCGAACTGATCGGCGAAATCCTCAACCTGCATCCATACAGGCTTGCCAGCACCGTGCCCGGCCCGCGTCTCGACTCGAATAAGTACCGGGTTGGCGCAACGCTGCACGCCCTGTAGCGCCGCTGCGAACTTGTAGCTGTGCCACGGCACGACGCGATCGTCACGGTCCGCGGTCGTCACGAGCGTCGGCGGGTAACACACGCCTGCCCGCACGTTGTGCACTGGCGAATAGGCGCGCAACGCCGCGAACTCATCCGGGTTCTCCGCCAGCCCATAGTCGCTCGACCACTGCCGCGCGTTGGCGCTGGCCGTCTGGTAGCGCAGCATATCGAGGACGCCGACCGCAGGCAGCGCGGCACCGAACAGATCCGGTCGCTGTGTCAATACGGCGCCGACTAACAAACCGCCGTTGCTGCGGCCGTGAATGACGAGGCGCGCCGAGCGCGTGTACTTTGCCGCGATGAGATATTCCGCAGCGGCGATGAAATCGTCGAAGAC
>JAGRJB010000217.1 GCA_020442965.1 Pseudomonadales bacterium | reverse complement strand
TCAAGGTGCTGGAGTTCAACTGCCGTTTTGGCGATCCGGAGACGCAGCCCATCATGATGCGCCTGCGATCGGATCTCGTACAGTTGTGCGAGGCTGCGCTCGACGGGAAGCTCGACGGCGTCAGCGCACAGTGGGATCCGCGCGCGGCGCTGGGCGTAGTGCTCGCCGCGGGCGGCTACCCGGAAGCGGTTCGCAAAGGCGATCCGATCGAGGGCCTTGATGCCGCCGCCGCCCTGCCGGGCAAAGTGTTCCATGCCGGCACCACAACCACTAACAATCAGGTCGTCACCAGCGGCGGCCGAGTGCTGTGCGCGGTTGGACTGGGCGAACGCGTGCGCGATGCACAGCGCGCGGCCTATGCCTTGGTGGATGCGATCTCGTGGCCGCAGATGCAGTGCCGTCGCGACATCGGCCACCGGGCGATCGAACGCGAAGATGCTTGAGCGTCGTACGTCGAAACTGGGGCGCACGGTGCCGGGCATGTCGCCGCGCACGCAGCGTAAGCTCAAGCAATCGCTCGCCGTTACGCAGCGCATCAGCAGCCGGCTCGCCGGTCGACTCGCGCTCGAGCTGTTCCTGACGCCACCGCGGCGCAAGACCGACGCGGTCGACATTCCAGTCGTTGAACTTGCACAACGCGGCAGCGTCGAGGTGCACGGCCATCGCGTCGCGACCTACGAATGGGGCGATACAGGGCCGCTGGTGCTCATGCTGCACGGCTGGGGCTCGCACGCGGCGCGATTTGGCAGCTTCGTCGGACCGCTCTGCGCCGCAGGGTACCGCGTGATCGCCGCAGATGCGCCGGGCCACGGCGCATCTGCTGGACGCCAATCCAATCTGCCGGAGTTTCGCGACACATTGCGCGCCGTAATCGCGACGCACGGGCCCGTTGAAAGCCTGATCGCCCACTCGCTCGGCGCCGGCGCCTGCCTGATGTTACTGGCCGGGACCGATCCCGTGGAAGTGCGATCGCTCGTGGCGTTGGGCGTGCCGCGCGATATCGACTATGTACTGGATTCGTTTGCCGAAATGATCGGTCTCGGCCCGCGAGCCAACACAGCGTTTCGTACTGCGTTCACCGAACGCTTCGGACTAAAGCCCAGCGACTTCTCGGCCACGCAGCTCGCACTGCTGGTCACCGTACCGACAATGGTCGTACATGACCGGACCGACGAGATCGCGCCGTACGAGCATGGCGAGGAGTTGGCGGCCAACCTGCCACACTCGATCCTGCACACCACGACCGGACTCGGACATAGCGGTCCGCTGCGCGATCCGGCGACGATCGATGCGATCGTGGCGTTTCTTCGCGGGCGGACTAAAAGCTCGCCCGCATGAACAACTCAGGTCCCTTCACGTCGATATTGAACAATCCCGGGAAGTCCGAATCCGTAACCTCGACTCGCACCTTGGTAGCGCTGTACCCCAGGCCGAACGCAAAGTTGCGGCGCAGACGATACTGCACATCGAAGTGGTAGTCAGACAACGAGCCGTCCAGTTGGCGGAAGCTGGTTGAAAACTGTTGGCCGCGCGCCGTCACCGCCCAGCGCCTGGAGATCCTGAATGCGGCGTCCATTGCGATCGTCGGCAAGGCACCTGCACCGGTCGCCTGTTCGCGCTGATTGCGCGCCGGCACCGTCCCGCGTGCCTCGGCAACCAGAACGTGCAGACCCAGACCAGCGCCCAACTCGAAGCGCTCGCGCTTGAAAATCGAGTAGGTATAGGTCATCGAGATCATGCGCCAGTCGATCAGCGTTGCGACGCGATCATCAACCAGGAAGGTCTGATTGCCAAAGTCGATGTTCCGGGTGAGATCGACGCGGGCGTCCCGATTGAGCTGCAAGAAATTCACGCGCAGTCGGTTACGCTCACGCATGCGCATCATGAATTCGAGCTGCCCCTGGCCCGGCGCGTCATCGAGACCCAGATCTGTTTCGGCGTTCAGGAGCGTGCCGGGCGTCGCGAAGTCTGAATCGAGCCGGATTTCGGTCGTGATCTTCGGCGCGAAATAGCCGGCACGCGCATAAAAGTAGTCGGAGACCGGGCTCGCGATATCCGGCGGCGGCGGCTTCAGGACGTCGCTGGGTTTCGGTGGCGGTGTTTCAACGCGGCGCGCCGCCGGTGCTTCTTCAGCAACGTCGCGATGGCGGCCACGGACGAAATCCATGACCGTGCACCCGGACATCAACAGACAGACGACGGCTATGGCGGCACGCATCCGCGACCCCTATTCTAACAAACAAGCCCATGAAGTCTGGTGCATTGGGCGCAATCCCGCCAGCGTCGCCCACTCGCGACGCTGGCACGGTGTGACCCAGCGCACAGATTATCGCTTCATCGCGTCGAAGAACTCACTATTGGTCTTGGTGTCTTTCATCTTATCAAGCAGGAATTCCATCGCGTCGATGACCCCCATCGGATTGAGAATACGGCGCAACATCCAGATTTTGGTGAGGGTGCCTTTGTCGTAGAGCAGGTCTTCCTTGCGGGTGCCGGAACGAGTGATGTCGATGGCCGGGAAGACGCGTTTGTCCGCCAGCTTGCGA
>JAGRJB010000008.1 GCA_020442965.1 Pseudomonadales bacterium | reverse complement strand
GCCGATCGCCGCCACGTCGTCATCGGGCTCGATCACGTCACCGTTGCCTGAAATGACAAAGATGTTGCTCTGATCGCCCACCAGCAACAGCGCTTCGAGCTTGCGCAGGTAGCGATCGCCGCGCCAGTCCTTCGCCAGTTCGATTGCCGCGCGGGTCAGATTGCCGAATTTGTCCAGCTTCCCCTCGAAGCGCTCGAACAACGTGAAAGCATCGGCGGTGCCGCCGGCGAATCCGGCCAGTACCTTGCCGCCGCCGAGCGGCCGCACTTTGCGGGCATTGCCTTTCATGACGGTGTTGCCCAGCGTCACCTGTCCGTCGCCGCCAAGCGCCAGGGCGCCGTTGCGTTGCACGGCGAGAATCGTTGTGCCGTGGGGATCGAATGTCGTTTGCATGGCCTGCCTGTCAAGTGCGTGAAATATGCGCAATGTGGGATACGAGCGCGGCCGGCAACAGCGGGATTCAGCGGTCCTTCCTGCGAGCGCGCGGGTGTGCCGCGTCGTAGATGCGGGCCAGATGCTGGAAATCAAGGTGCGTGTAGATCTGCGTGGTCGCAATGTCAGCGTGCCCGAGCAGTTCTTGTACGCCGCGCAGATCGCGGCTGGATTCCAGAAGATGGGTGGCAAACGAGTGCCGGAAGAGGTGTGGATGGACGCGCTGCGGCAGGCCTCGCCGACGGGCCCAGTATCGGACGCGCTCCTGTACGGCACGCGCACCTAGGCGACGCCCGTTCCGGCCTACGAACAAGGCTGGTTCCTCGGGCGATGCGAGAGCGCCACGCTCGCGCTGCCAGGCCGCGAGCGCGCTGCACGCGACCCGGCCGATCGGGACGATGCGGGTCTTGGCGCCCTTGCCGACCACACGGACGGTGCGATCGCGCAAATCGACGCTGGTAGTGTCGAGACCGACCAATTCTCCCAGCCGCAAACCAGAGGAGTAAAAGAACTCCATCATCGCGCGGTCGCGCACGGCCAACGCGTCCTCGGTCGGGATTTCGAGGAGTTGGACGATCTGGTCGACATCGAGTGTATTCGGCAGCCGCTTGGCCGCTTTGGGCGCGCGAACCTCGACCCCTGGGTTGCTCTTGAGTTCACCCTCTCGAATGAGGTAACGAAAGAAACTGCGCGCGGCGGACAGCCGCCGCTGCACGCTACGTGGCGCCAGGCCGCCGGCGTGCGCACGCGCGGCGAATTGGCGCACATGCTGACTGTCGAGGTCGTGCCAGCGCTCGATGCCGAGCGATTCACAATAACTGACGAGCGCCTGGAGATCGCGTGAGTAGTTAGAGCCGGTATGGCTCGACAGGCGGCGTTCGCTGGCGAGATGTGCGATAAAGCGGCCCGGCCACCGGCGCAGCTCCTCGGTCACTGGCCGCTCCGATCGTGCGCGCCACGCCGAGCGGCATCAGCGGGTCGTGAGTGCGTCGGCAATCAGCTCGCCCATGCGCTGCAGGAACTCGGTGCTCATCCCGGGGTGAAAGCGCTCGCGCTCGGAACTACCAAGTGCCAGCAGGCCGATGGGATTGGCGCCAGCCAACAGGGGAATGAGTGCGACCGAGCCGATCTCCGACGCGTCCGAGCCGAACAGAAACGCTCGCTGGGTGTCACGGACCTGTCCGCAACGCGGCTTGGCGGTATTGAACAGATTGTCGAAACTTCTGAGATTCGGGTCATCGATCGGTACGCAGCGCAAGAACCGCTCGCCCGCCGCTTTGGTGATCTCGTCGTTTGCGTCGGTGAGGATCAACGTCGCGTGAAATGAGTCGAAGTCCTCGCGCAGCGAAGCCTCGAGTGCGGTCACGATGTGCGCCTTGTCGGGAGCGCGCATGAGCCGCCGTGTAAAGCGGTGAATGCGCTCCGCAAGCTGCTCGTTGGCGCGCGCGACACTGACGAACTCGGCTAGTCTGAGATCGGCCGTCTGTCGTTGCTCACGCAGGACTTCGACCTGCCGTTCGATCAGCGAGATCGAGCTACTACTGCGAGCATGCGGCAACCGTAGCCGGGCAAGCAGCGCCGATTGCTGCTCGAAGAAATCGGGGTTCTGCGTGAGATAGCGGATCACCCGTTCCTCGTCAGTTTCATTGACCGGCAGGCCCCGAGCTGTTTGTGTCGTCATGAAAGAACGATCCCCCAATAAAACGAGCCTTAAAGCGTGACTTTACCTGTGAACGATACCGCCGTTGGACCTTTGAGCCAAATGTGATCGTCTGGCGACGGCCAGCTCACTTCGAGGCAGCCGCCGGGTAGCTCAACCTGTACGACTGCGTCCACTTGATCGCGATGGCGAGCGACCGCAACGGCCGCGCAGGCTCCGGTGCCGCACGCCAATGTCTCACCCACGCCGCGTTCGAATACGCGCAAGCGAATCGCTTGGCGCGAACGGATTTCCATGAACCCGACGTTGACGCGCTGCGGAAATCTGGCATGTCGTTCGATCAGGGGCCCCAAGCGCTCGACGGGTGCCTCGGACACCGCTGCAACCTGTAGCACCGCGTGCGGATTGCCCATCGAGACCGCGCCGATGTCGACCGCTTCGTGTTCACTGATCGCGAGCGCATAGGAGAGTGCGACCGCTTGGGCGTCGAACGGTAAAGAAGCTGGCTCGAAATTCGGTCGTCCAATGTCGACCGCCACGACGCCCCGATCGAATACGCGCGCGGCGACTACCCCGGCGAGGCTATCCAGCAGCAGATCGCCGGTCGCGATCCGGCCGCTACGGTGCAGATACGCCGCGATGCAGCGCGCACCGTTGCCGCATTGCTCCACTTCACCGCCGTCGGCGTTGAATACGCGGTAGAACACGCTCGTGTCGGCGCGGCGTGCCGGTTCGATCACCAGCGCCTGATCAAAGCCGATACCCGTGTGGCGATTGGCCAGGCGGCGCCAATCCTCTCGCGTTGGGAGTCTGTTGTCAGCGTCAGATTCGATCACGACAAAGTCGTTACCGAGGCCGTGCATCTTGGTGAACGCGAGCGACATTGTTAGGCGGGCAGTGCCGCGCGATCGCGATAGATGCAGCGATCCATGATCGTGAAAATGCCGGCACTGACAGCACGTGCGGCCGCGTTGGCGTCGATGACACCATCCTGCAGCCACAACGCCCGCAGCTTGAGGCGAATGCAATCGTCGACGATCGCCTTGACGTGCTGCGGCCGGCGAAAAACATCAACGATATCTATGGTTTCTGCACCCAGCGCGCCCACTGCCTCTTCCAACGAGGCGAAGCAGACTTCACCGAGTATGCGTTCCGCAGCCGGTGTCACGGGCACGATCCGGTAGCCGAATCCCTGTAAAGATCGGGCCACGCCATGACTGGGACGTGTGGCATCCGCCGACAGGCCCACGACTGCGATCGTGCGCGCCGCGCGCAATCGGGCATCGATGTCTTTCTGGTCAGGGTTCTGGAACATATTGCGATGGGCTGTGATGACGTCCTGCGCATAGTCTAACCCCGCGCTTTACTTTCTGGCGGACTGTGCCTAGTTTGGCGTCCGCCAAAGACAACAAAATCGGATGAGATACAGGGAGTAGGGAGCATGAATCGGACGATGGTCGCCACGCTTGTGGCTGCGATCTTTGCGACGAGCCTGGTCTGGGCCGACGAGGCTGTGGTGCCAACCGAAGACGGCGATACACCGCCCGCGCTGCACTATCAAACAGGCGATGTGGAGCTGCCAAACAAGATCGCCAGGCTGCATCTCGGCAGCCGTTACCGCTATCTTGATCCCGCCGAGACCGACAAATTGTTGCAGGCATGGGGTAATCCGCCGGGCTACGACTCACAAGGGGCTGTCGTACCGGCGGCCGTCGATCCGTTCACGGCCGAAGGCTGGGCCGTTGTGCTCGACTATGAGAGCGATGGTCATGTCGATGATTCGGACGCTGCGAAGATTGACTACTCCGATCTGCTCAAGGATATGCAGGCGGGCACCGAAGCGGGCAATGCCGAGCGCGCCAAGCAGGGCTATCCGGCAATGCATCTCGTGGGTTGGGCAGAGCCGCCGCACTACGACGCCACTGCGCGCAGGTTGTATTGGGCCAAGGAGTTAGCGTCGGAGGGCGAAGAGGGTGGTAGCACCCTCAACTATGCAGTTCGTGTGCTCGGACGTGAAGGAGTGCTGTCGATGAATGCGGTGGCAGCTATGCCGCAACTGGCGCAGGTTCGCAATGACATGCGTGAGCTGACACAGGTCGCGGAGTTCAATGCCGGGCACCGCTACGCCGATTTCAACGAGTCCACCGATCGAATGGCAGAGTATGGCTTGGGCGCGCTGGTCGCCGGCGGCGTGGCGGCCAAATTGGGCCTCTTCGGCAAGATCGGTGCACTCTTGTTGGCTGGCAAGAAATTCGTGGCGGTGATCGTGGTGGCGCTCCTCGCTGCGCTCAAGCGCCTCTTCGGTAGCAAGAAGCAGCAGGAACCGGGCTGATCTGCAATGATGGGTTGTGAGCACTAGTTCGGTCAGCGACCACGACGTTCGCATCCTGCCCGGCGAGCGCGTCATCCATGTGCCCGCTGGTGAGAATGTGCTCGCGGCGGCGTTGTCTGCCGGCATCAATCTGCCACACAGTTGCAAGTCGGGGCACTGTGCGTCGTGTCGCGCCCGACTGATAGCCGGTCAAATCGAGTATCCGCGCGGGCTGCCCATCGGCCTCACGCCGGCCGAAGCGGCGGCGGGTGCGATATTGCTGTGCCAAGCACGCGCACTCACTGACCTCGTGATCGAGGCGCGACGCGTACGCTCGGTCGAGCAGGCGGAGATCAAGACGCTGCCGGCGCGCATTGCGCGACTCGAGCGTGTCGGCACCGATGTCATGCGGCTGATGCTGCGGTTGCCAGCGGTCGAACCACTCGATTTCCAGCCGGGTCAGTATCTCGACGTGTTGTTAGAGGATGGGCGTCGTCGCAGTTTCTCGATCGCGAGCCCACCGCACGATCGCGATCTGATCGAGCTGCACGTCCGCCTTTCGCCTGGCGGTGGTTTCAGCGAGTGGCTGTTCACTGCTGCCAAAGTCGGCGAACTGCTGAAGATCGAGGGACCGATTGGGCAGTTCGTTTACCAGGAGTCCGATCGACCCAAGCTGTTAGTGGCGGGGGGAACCGGCTTTGCGCCGATCAAGTCTATCCTGCGACACGTGCTGGAAAAACGCCTGCCCGAGATGCGCGGCGCGGCGCAGCGACTGGACTTTTTCTGGGGTGCTCGTACCGCCGCCGATCTCTATGAACTGCCTTTGGTAATTGCCTGGAGCGCGCGCGATCCCGAGCTTACGGTGACGCCGGTGTTGAGTGACACGGCGGCCGCCGCAGTCGATCTGCCGCGACATCTGCGTGGTCTGGTGCACGAAGCGGTGCTCGCATCTGGTCGGGAATTGGCGCGCTACGATATCTACGCTGCGGGGCCGCCAGCGATGATCGAAGCGATTCGCACAGACTTTCCGCGCGCGGGCGCGCTATCCGATCGGCTGTTCTTCGATTCTTTCGACTACGCGCCACGCTAGTGGGCCGCCTGCCGCCCGCTAGATCCTGAAGCGATCCTTGAGATCGCCGGCCATGCGCCGGCTGACTGCCAGCCGCTCTGGCGTGCCACGCAAGTGCACGAAGTATTGACCGTCGGTCGTACGCTCGATTCGTTCGAGGTAGCGCGAATGCACCAAGGTATTGCGATGAATGCGCACGAACGCCGTTCCAAGATCTTCCTCGAGCGCCTTCAGTGAATCGTCGATCAGATCTTCGCCCTGGGTGTGTTTGAGGGTCGTGTATTTCTGATCCGCGACAAAGCAGAGAATGTCCTCGACCGGTACCAGACGTAAGCCGTTGCGATTGCGGACTGCGATATGGGTGCGCTTCTCGGCAAATCGTGCGGCGACGGCGACCTGTTGTAGTTGCGGTCGCGTCAACCGACCGGCCTGCGCTAGTGCGGCGGCGAGCTTCTCGGCACGGATCGGCTTCAGTAGGTAGGCTACCGCGTGCGAGTCGAACGCCTGCAGTGCGTACTCATCGAACGCGGTCGTGAAGATCACCGCAGGTGGTTCGGTCAGGACGGCGAGATGCTGCGCCACCTGCAAGCCATCGATTCCGGGCATGCGAATGTCGAGCAGTACGATGTCAGGATTCAGCTGCGTGACCAGCGCGAGCGCCCGTGGGCCATCGGCAGCTTCGCCCAAGATCTCAACGTCGCCGATTTCGTCGAGTTGCAGACGCAAGCGATCGCGGGCTGGAGCTTCGTCATCGACGATCAGTACACGCATGCTCAACGCTGTTTGCCCGGTTGCGCTTCGCGGAACGGAAAGCGCAGGGTGACAATGTACTCGTCATCGAAGCGCCCACTCTTGACGGTAGCCCGTTCGTCGTACATCAGTTCCAGTCGTTCGCGGATGTTAGCGAGGGCGAGGCGGTTACCCTCACGGATCGTGAGGTTGTCGGCTGGTAGGGGATTTCGTACGACCAATGTGATCATTCCTTTCGCGAACTCGCCGAGCACGTGAATCTTGCCGCCGCCGGGGCGCGGTTCGATACCATGGTAGATCGCATTCTCCAGCAGTGGCTGTAGCACCAGTCCGGGCACGACCGCGCTCAACGGCAGCGCTTCGATTTGCCATTCGACGACCAGTCTGTTGCCGAGTCGCAGCGCTTCCATGCGCTGGTAGGTGCGTGCCA
>JAGRJB010000216.1 GCA_020442965.1 Pseudomonadales bacterium | reverse complement strand
GCCGATCGCCGGGTTGCAACTCATCTGCCCTAACGTCTCGATGCTCTGCGTCAGCAGGAGGGTCCTGCGACCCATGCGTGCGGCCGCCAGCGCGGCCTCGGTGCCGGCATGGCCGCCGCCGATCACGATCACATCGAAAGAATGAGCAAAACGCACGAGCTGTCCGTTGAATCAGGTACTTGACGCTACCGACCATTGTAGGGTTTGGCGGCCGACGCGCCAACTTGTCGCGGACCGGGATACCGCAACTCGCCGAGCGGCAGCGGCGGGCCATCGTGTATCGTTGTCCGCAATGCACAAGACCCTTTGCGTCAGCCTGCTGGTAGGCTGCTTGCTCGGCAACCTCGCGGCGGCAACCGACCACACCGCACACCTGTCACTCACACCGTGCCGCGTTGACGGTCCTGCCCGCATACAGGCCGTCGCTGCCGAGTGTGGCACGCTGGTCGTCCCCGAGAATTACTCGCTACGGAACGGCCGGCAGATCGGCTTGCATGTTGCGCGCATCCGCGCCGTCAACCAGCATCCGGCGTCCGATCCGCTCGTGGTCATTGCCGGCGGTCCGGGGATGGCGTCGACGAGCTTCTACCCCGGTGTCGCCTCCGCATTCGGCCGCATCCGACGCGACCGCGACATTTTGTTACTGGATCAGCGCGGCACCGGCAAATCGAACCCGCTTGATTGCGAGTTCGACGACCAGGACCTGATTGACCCGGACTCGGTCGATATCGCCGCCGTCACCAGGAAATGTCGTGATGATCTCGCCACACACGCCGACCTCGCGCAGTACACCACCAGCGTCGCGGTGCGCGATCTCGAGGTACTGCGCCGTGCGCTGGGCTACCCAAAGTTCAACCTCTACGGTGTCTCCTATGGCACGCGCGTCGCACAGCACTATGCGCGCCGCTATCCGGAAACGACGCGCGCGCTGATCCTCGATGGGGTTGTCGACCCGTCACTGATACTCGGGCCCAACATGGCCCTCGATGCAGAAGCTGCTCTGCAGCGCATCTTCGCTCGCTGTGTCGCTGACCCGCCGTGCAAGGCCGCGTTCGGTGATCCGACTAACGATTATCATGCCTTGTGGGCGGCGCTCGCTAACAAGCGAGTCAAGGTGACCTTGGCCGATCCTACCAACGGAGCCGGGCGCCAGCTCGAGTTCGGTCAACCACATCTGTCCGCCGTGCTGCGCCTCGCGAGCTACGATCCCACCCAGGCGGCGCTGTTGCCACTCGCGCTCAAGCTTGCGAATCGCGTCGGTGATTTCGTGCCGCTTGCCGCACAGTTCCTGCTGATCAGTCGCTCGCTCGATAGCACGTTCGCGTACGGCATGCACAACAGCGTCGCCTGTTCCGAGGACGCCGCAGACATCGATCTCGAGGCGCTGCCACACGCGGCACTTGCCGCTACTTACCTGGGTTTCAGGCAGGTCGAGCAGCTTGTCGCGATGTGCCGTGAATGGCCGCGGGGTGTGGTCGACAGCGATCTGCACGCACCGCTTAAGAGTACGGCCGCCGCGCTGTTGTTATCCGGCGGAGACGATCCGGTGACGCCGCCCGTTTATGCGGCAAGAGCCAAGCACGCGTTCCCGGACAGTCTGCATCTGATCCTGCCCGGCTTCGGCCATGGTCAGCTCACCGCGCCTTGTGTCGATAGAATCATGGCGGAATTTCTCACCGCGGGTTCCGCCAGAGCGCTCGACGTGAGCTGCGTCAACAAGCTGACGCCGGCACCGTTCTTTCTTTCGCCGGCAGGTCCCGCGCCATGATCAGCGTCCGCGACCTGCATAAGTCCTTTGGCACGGTCGCCGCGGTGCGCGGCGTCAGCTTCGCAGCACCCGACGGACAGATCACCGGCTTGTTGGGCCCGAACGGTGCGGGAAAATCCACCACCTTGCGGATGCTCTACACCGTGTTGCGACCCGATTCCGGCGATGCACAAATAGATGGTATCAGTGTGGTCGAGCAGCCCTTGTTAGTTCGGCGCGCGATCGGTGTACTGTCGCATGCCGCCGGTGTCTATCCTCATCTAACGGCACGCGAGAATATCCTGTACTTCGGTGAATTGCATGGCCTCGCTCGCGCGCAGCGGGAACGCCGGGCCGATGAGTTGATAGAGTTGTTGGAGATGCGGGAGTTTGCCAGTCGTCACGCCAGGGGCTACTCACAAGGGCAACGGTTGAAAACAGCGCTGGCACGTGCGCTGGTGCACGAGCCACGCAACGTGCTGCTCGATGAGCCCACCAACGGTCTCGACGTGATG
>JAGRJB010000215.1 GCA_020442965.1 Pseudomonadales bacterium | reverse complement strand
GCGTCTTGCCGCTGCCGGCGCCGGCAAGCACCAGTACCGGGCCAACGGGCGCGGTGACCGCAGCCCGCTGCGCATCGTTGAGTGGATTCAATAGCGACGAGACATCCATTAGGGCGCGAATTGTAGCAGCGCCGCGCGGGTGCTCGCGCCTCGGAAATCAGCCGGGACGCGCCTCAAACGGCTGGGTCGTCACGCTCGCGGCGTTCGGCATCGAGCATCTCGTCGGCGTAGGTAATCAGTGCGGTGACGAGCGTGAGAAACACGGGGCCCACGATGATCCCGATCGGACCGAATGCTGCAACCCCACCGACCACGCCGACGAACACGACGAGCGTCGAAACCGTGCCGCTACGCGAGATCAACACCGGTCGCAGGAAATTGTCGGATACCGACACCAGCACGCCCCACGCGAGCAAGAAAATCGCTCCGCCCCAGCGCTGCGCGAATGCGAGGTATGCCACCGCAGGTAGCCAGACGATCGCGGTGCCGCCCGCGGGCAACAGCGCCATGATCGCGGCCAGCACGCCAAACACCACTGGCGAGGGCAGGCCCGCGAACGCGAAACCAATTCCCACTAACAACCCCTGCAGAATGGCAGTGAGGCCGGTGCCGTAGACAACTGCACGTGTCACACTGGCCAAATGCTGGATCAGCGGATCACGACGGCGCGCCGACAGCGGTATGAGCCGAACGACGCGAGCGAACATCCGCTCGCCATCGCGTAGCAGGAAAAACAACAGGAACAGCATCAGAAAAAAGCCGATGACCGATGCCATCGCACCGAGCACGAGGTTGCCACTCGCGGCCGCGAGCGGGCGCAGGACCGACTGCGCGGCGTCGATCAGCCAACCCTGGATCTCATCCGCCGTGATCGGCACCAGCTCCCGAACATAACGTGCAGCTGGACCGACGACGGGATAACTTTCCCAGTTGTCGAAGATCGAGCGGTCGAACTTCACACCGCCTTGCTGCAATTTGACGACGAGCGTGCGCACCTGCTGCACAAAAACCGTGCCGAGGATGGCAAGTGGTGCGAGCACCAGCACGGGCATGAGTGCAGTGATAATCCCCGCAGCCAGGCCATCCCGCCCACGCAGTGCCCGGCTGAGCCTCACCTGGGCGGGATGCGCGATGAACGCGAAGAACGCGGCCCACAGGAGTGCGCCCCAGAATGGCTCGAGCACGCGAACGAGGCCATAGCCGATGAGCGCCAGGGCGATTATCGCGAAGGACTTGCGGTAAAAGGACGAACTGAAGTCCGCGTTCATTCGGCAATGCTAACATCGGGCATGATGAATACGATGTCCAGCTCTCGAACCACCCTGCTGTGCTTGCTGGCCGGGCTGCTGGCGGCTTGCGCCTCGGTCGATACCGTTGCAACCAGCGAGCCCGCCGAGGACTTTGCGATGCCCCAGCCTGCCAGCCGAGCCTATGCCTACGTTGTCGTCAGCGTGGCCGATATTGAGCAGGCGATTGGCATGTGGGCACATCGATTCGGCATGCAGATCGTCACGCGACGCACTGGCACCGACCCTGGTCTCGCCAAGCTCTGGGGACTCGAGCCGGACGGAATCGTCGATCAAGCCTTGTTACTCACGCCGGGCGCAGCGGAGGGCGGCATCCATCTGGTTCGCTTCAAGCTGCCAGGTGAGGCGGTTCGCAAGGACGCAGCACCCTCCGATCTCGTGCCCAAGAGCATCGACGTGGCCGTGCGTGACATCGGTGCGCGCTACGCCGAGCTAACAGCGGCGGGTTTCCAGTTTCGTTCCGAGCCGCATCGCCTCGAGGCAAAAGGTCTGGTTTTTCACGAGACACATTTGCCGAGCCACGACGGACTCAATGTCGTGCTGCTCGAAATCGAGGGCCAACCGGCGCTGACTAGCCCCGAGGGCTACGGCGTGGCGCCGCAGATCGTTGCCACCACGCCCGACAATATCGCCGAGAAAGTC
>JAGRJB010000214.1 GCA_020442965.1 Pseudomonadales bacterium | reverse complement strand
CGCATGCCGCGGCCAGCCGCGCGCTCGCGGGGCTCAAGACGCTGTCGAACGTGGATGAGCGACTCGGCGCGGTCGTGCCGCTCGTCGACGGCGCGATCATTCAGATACAGGAGGCCGCCCGTGAGCTATCGCGCTACCTCGAAACGCTCGAGTTGGATCCTGCGCGCCAGCACGAAGTGGAAAAAAGGCTCGCGGCGGTCGAAGAATTGTCGCGCAAACATCGCATCGACGCCGCAGCGCTGCCCGGCCGGGCTGCGCAGATCGAGCTGGAGCTCGGCGAGCTCGAGCGCGCCGAAACCAATCTCGCGACACTCAAACAGCAGCAAACAACCGCACTCGAAGCGTATCGCAAATCGGCGCAGCAACTCTCGGCGCGACGCGTGACGACAGCGCGCGCCTTGTCCAAGGACATCACGGCTCGAATGCAATCGCTCGGCATGGCAGGCGGCCGGTTCTTGATCGAGGTTTCTCCCACCGCAAGCGGCGAACCGAGCCCACACGGACTCGACAGCATCGAATTTCGGGTCACGGCCAATCCAGGCCAGCCACTTCGACCTTTGTCCAAAGTCGCATCGGGCGGCGAACTGTCGCGGCTCTCGTTAGCCGTGCAGGTGTCGTGCGCAGCCGAGGAATCGCGCTGCATGGTGTTCGATGAAGTCGACGCGGGCGTCGGTGGCGCGGTCGCCGAGATTGTCGGGCGCGAATTGAAAGCCTTTGGCCATAAAGGCCAGGCGTTGTGCGTCACGCATCTGCCGCAAGTGGCGAGCCAGGGGCATCATCATTTGCGCGTCGCCAAGCTGACGGATGGCAAGAGTACTCGCACGGCGGTTGCCGACCTCACGCTGGAAGAGCGCGCCGAGGAACTGGCGCGCATGTTGGGCGGGCTCGAAGTCACGGGCAAAGCACGCGAGCATGCGCGCGAAATGCTGCAACTGGGCGCCTTGCCGGATAGCAAGGCGGACAGCAAGTCAGCCAATCAGGGCGTCGTCAAGACTAACAGGAACTCGCGCGCCAAGTCGTAGCGCTGCGCTGCGACGAAATGGGATGCGGCGCCCCGAGCGGTCTCGACTCGCGCTATTTTCCGCGCGACTTGCGGTCGGGGCAATTCGCGCGTCGGCAATGGCCATACAGGATCATTGCATGATCGTGCAACTCGAATCCTGCGCGTTCCGCGATCGCCATTTGTTTCTCTTCGATCGCCCGATCGACGAACTCTTCGATCCGTCCGCAGTCAACACAGACGATATGATCGTGATGCGCGCCCTGATTGAGCTCGTAAACCCCAAGTCCGCTCTCGAAATGATGGCGCGACACCAGCCCGGCCGCTTCGAATTGCGTGAGCACGCGGTAGACTGTCGCGAGTCCGATATCGAGGTCGGCATCGAGCAGACGTTTGTAGATTTCTTCGGCCGAGAGATGGCGCTGCGATCGGCCGTCACCCGACTCGTCGGCGCTCGCTTCCAGGATTTCGAGAATTCTGAGTCTCGGCGCCGTGACCTTGAGACCCGCCTTGCGTAAATCCTGACTCTCCACCTGCACGTCCCCCGGGTTGCACTCGGGCCTGAAACTAATCCGGTATGATGCGCCACCATGAATCAGCTTGCACTACGTACACTCCTCGCCTTGATGGTAGCGCTCGGCGCAAGTGCATGCGTCTATCGCGTGAATATCCAGCAGGGCAATTTCCTGACGACGGAGACCACCGACCAGCTCAAGGAAGGCATGACACGCAGCCAGGTGCGCTTCCTGCTTGGCACGCCGATGGTTCCGGACGCGTTCGACAACGATCGCTGGGATTATCTCTACACGTTGCAGCGTGGACGGCTCAAGAAGCCTGAGCGACGGCAACTGATCGTTTACTTCAACGATGACAAGGTCGCGCGCTTCGAGAATAACGGTATCCTGCCGCGCGCCGCGAGCGCGGGTGCAACGCGCAAGCCCAAGGTCAGTCTGTGGCGCCGCCTCACCGGCCGCGGCGATCAAGAACCCGTCATGGGGCCCGCACCGTCACCGGACGCACCGCCGAGTCCGGTGCCCGCCAGCAGAGACGCCACGCTACC
>JAGRJB010000213.1 GCA_020442965.1 Pseudomonadales bacterium | reverse complement strand
CCCGACCGGCTTGTAGTTGCCATGGGGATACTGTTGACAGTTCACCTCCAGCAGCCCAGGTAAGCAGACCTGGACGCGTACCGTGTAATCGGTCGGCACCTGACCGTTCCCGAGGGTGTCAATGCTGTCCTCCGCCACCGGGCGTTCCTTACTCACCCAGTTCCAGATGCGAGCGTTACGATTGAGCAGCACCCGCATGAGTGGCAGTTGGTTGGGGTCGTTGAGGCGGGTGGTGTTCGCAATCAGGTGGCGGCTGCCCGGTGTGGGCATTGCCAGGGGCGTGTATTGCGTAATGTCGTAGCCGTCGCGCGCGATGCTTTCGTATTCCTTACCCCAGCTATGCGCATCCTGCGGGATGTGCGTGCGCTGCAAGATGGTCACCGTGTCCGTGTCGGTGCGACGACTGCCGCCGTAGAGCACTTTGCGCAAGGCGTCGATGCGCGCCGTCGTCACGTAGTTCATGAAATTGCCGGACCACTGACCTGTGCAGGTGTTAGCAGGCCCGGCGAGCGCGGTCGGTACGAAACCACCGGCGCCGTAGTTGTAGCATTTGGCGGAATCGAACAAACCGTAGTAGGTGATGGACGGTTTGAAGCCCACATCCAGGATGCCGTCGCCGTTCAGGTCCGAGGCGTCGTTATAGGCCTCGTAATACAACTTGTGATCCCGTCCGACCACTAACATGTTCAGCGGTGCAACCGAGTCGTTGAGGAACAACGGTTTGCCGGCGAGGCCGAGCGTTCCGCCCGGCGGTTTCGGTGGCACGGGAGTGGCGGCATTGACGCCCGGCGTCGCCTGCAGCGCGAGCGCTGTCAGGGCGGCAAAGGCGGCCAACAGGCCGGTACGGGGGAATGTTTTCAGGGTCATGGCGATCACCTTTTATCGATCGTCTGGCTCAAAAGCTCTTGGCGAATGTCGTCTGCAACACGACGTTGGCG
The DNA here is from genome assembly GCA_020442965.1 of Pseudomonadales bacterium. Classification (GTDB taxonomy): domain Bacteria; phylum Pseudomonadota; class Gammaproteobacteria; order Steroidobacterales; family Steroidobacteraceae; genus CADEED01. The sequence goes on along the minus strand of JAGRJB010000213.1, from coordinate 21,619 downwards.
TTGTTGCTGGCGCCTTGTGAGGCAGCCGTTATCTGATAGAAGTCACGGCCGGTCGTCGCACCGCCGACCATCAGGTCGTCCGGAACGAAGCGCAGATATTCAACGGTGCGGCGCGGGTCGGCGGCGACGCCGAGCGTGTCTTGCAACTCACCGACGCCGGCCGCGCCGAACTCAGTCGCGTTGGCGTTCCACCAGGCTGGTGTGCGGTTGCTCAGGATCGGCAGGATATCGGTCGCGTAGACATTGCACGGCGCTGTCACGCAGGGCAGCGGCGCGGTCGGAGCAAGGTCGATCACCGACTCGCCGTCGCGCAGCGCCGCTTCGGCCGCCTGGAAGGCAACGGCGATGTCACGGGCGTTACCGGCCATACGCTCCTGCATGCGGGTCATCTGCATCGTTGTGATACCGAGCACTGTCAGCACGACCAGCAACAACAGGCTGGTGACGAGCGCGGCGCCATTTTGACGTTGCAGCTGGTATAGGTTGCGCGACATCAGAACTATCCTTACTTGGTGCGGTTACGCAATGTGATCGTTGTCGTTAGCAGTGTGCGCTGACGGCGGTCGTTGAACGGCCCCACTACGGTGCCGAGCACGTTGTAGGTGGCACGGTCGGTCTCGACACCCGTCTCGTCGGGCGCGCGAATCAGCATTCCGAGGTTGACCGCTACGACCCGGTTCCAGTCCGGTACGGCATCAGCGGTCAGATAACGATCGATCGTCGTTACTTCGCCTGCGTCGTCGACGCCATAACGCGCCTGCAGCATCTCGACGCCCTCGACGAGTTCTTGCGCCGCGGCGCCGTTGATGCTGCGATACAGTGAGGGTCGATAGTTGGCGGGCCCCGGCAACGGATCGGAGTCCTGTATGAAATACTCTGCAGTAACAACTGGTGTCACGAGCGCGCCGCTGTTGAAGCGACCGATGTCGCTCGTCGTGTTGGTTGTGCCGGAGACCGCACGTGCGATCGTCGCCGTCGTACTACTGCCATAGGCAATGCCGGTGCCCATGAACACCGAGATCAGATCACAATCCGAAACGACAAAGCGCGTGTTGGTGCCCCAGGTCTGTCCGCTGATCCTGTCGACCGACAATGTGTCGGTGCCGGTCGCCATATCGGTATTGATACGACCGACGGGCGAGCCTGGAATGTAGCTGCGGATCACCACGATGTCGCTGTCGGGGTCGAGGGCCGTCGCGTGAACGCCTGCCGCGGCCGGGTCGGGCAACCAGGCGCCAGAGCCGGTGCGCTCGAATCCCTGCACCGGGATCGCGAAATCGCTGAGCAAAGAGGTGGGATTGGCCAACGCGTTACGAAAGTCCGACACCACGATCCCTTGCGAGCAGCCGCGGTAGCCGCTGGTCCTGAGATCACGCAGCATGAACTCCATTGCGCCACGCGCATTTTCCTGGATCCGCGCGATACGTTCATTCTCCATGTAGGTCAGGCGCGAGCTGTATAGCACCGAGAGCACCCCCGCCAGCAGGATCAGCGAGAGCGTCATCGCGACCATCAATTCGACGATGCTGAAACCGCGGATCGAGTTGGCTACGTTGTGATTGTTCGACCGCATGTTCAGATGTCCGTGCGAGTAACAAACTGCATTTGTGTTGGGGTTCCCGACTGCGAGCCTTCGGTCCAACGAATAGTGATCTCGAATTGCGCGCCACCAGCGAGCCGCGTGATCTGCCCGCTTGCGGGACTCGTGCCGCTCGGGAGCGTTGCCGTGATCGCTGTGCGCCATTCGTTCAGATCACGCAGTGCCAGTGTGGCGCCGCCGGCTGCCGGCGTCGTATCTCCCAGAGCGATGTTGTAGTCGTCGGCCAGCGCGCGCGCGCGGTTTGCGCGCATTCGATCGGCAATGTCATAGGCGAGGAACGTCGCCTGTGAACGTCGCGCCGCGTCGCTGTTACCACGCAAGCTCGAGAGCTGCAGACCCGCGACGCCGAGCAATCCGATCGACAGCACCAGCACGGCGATGAGCGCTTCGACGAGCGTGAACCCGGCCTGCGTTTGCGTATGTCTAGATGACGTCATGTGTGCATTAACCAATCTTGTCAGGGGCAAGGCAGCGTTGTTGAGCGGATCGTGCCGATACCGATGATCGCCACTCGGCGGCGCTTCAGGTCACCGGCCGTGCAACCGTAGGGCAGCATTTCCAGCGCTCCGGTGTTCACTGCGGAGCCGGTTGCGGTGAATGAGTAGAAGCTGCTCGCGGTAGCCGCCGGGATCTGCACGATGGTGGCGGGGTAATCGCCATAGGTTTGCAGGACGCGATCATTCGGCGCGTTGACGGTGCCCGCAGCGCCGCTGCCATCCGCGAAGACGATCCAGCCATTGTTCCAGGTGGTGTTGCCGGTACAGCTTGCGCCGTCGCTGGAGGCGCAGACCGTGACTCGGGTGGCGCGACGCACGGCTTCGCTGCGTGCCAGATTCAGCGCCGTGACGATGTCGTTCTGCACGGCGAGTGCGCGCGAGTTGCGGCTGTAGTCGCTGAACGACGGCGCAGCGACCGCGACCAGGATCCCGAGGATCGAGAGCGCGGTCATCAGCTCGAGCAGCGTGTAGCCCAGTTGTGAGCGTTGTGAGACCATCTTCATGGCAAGCATGTTCGCCGTTCAGGAAGCGACCCGTCGGGTCAGTTGACGAATGGCAGGGTATGCGAGCTGAGTGGTAGCAGCGTGTGACGCGCTTCGCAGGTGATTTTAGACATAACGGCGCGACGCGCTGCAGGCGCCGCAAACTGTGAACTGGTTCCGCTTGTTAGCTGGGTTTGCGAATCGCGATCAGCGGTCCCAGCAGCTCGCCACGGCCGTGGCCGACGCGCTGCCGCTGACCGACCGGTTGCCCAGATTGTCGATCGTGAATGTGCCGCATTCGGTGTCATCACCCGCCTGCGCACCTTGTGGTGTCGCCGCGAGATCATAGTTGCCGGCACCCAGCGCGCTCGCGGCGATCGTGATGACATAATCGTCACCGACCGCGAGCGGATACATGGCAACGCCACTGTTGTCCTCGAGGCATTGCGGACTGAAGTAGTTGTTGGTCCTGACGAAGCAGCGTTCCAGGCGCTGCACGTGACTCTGCAGCGCGACCTTGGCTTCCGTACGGTTGGTGCGCACGACGTAGGCGCGATAGCTCGGCACGGCGATGGCCGCAAGAATCCCGACGACGGTCACGACGATCAGTAGCTCGACCAAGGTCACGCCATGTTGCGTGTGCGTGCTGCGCAGCTTGTTGATCATGGCCTAACGCAGCTGCCGCCAGGATTGGCGGCCCTGGCCGCCGGCCCCCGCGTGTTCGCCCAGGACCTGCATCTGGCCGGTGGTGCCCGGCATGAACTTGAATTCGATGTTGCCGTTGTTGCCGGTCAGCACCGCGGGCTTCGGGGTGATGCCGACTTGGGTCCTCACGCCGCTGGGCGGCAGGCCGTTGACGAGATCATCGGCGGTGAACTTGCCGTCGCCGTTGAGATCGAACGGGGGCGCTTCGAGGCGCGCGCCGGTCAGTGCATCCATCTCCATCAGCCAGCTGGAACCGCCGTAGCTGCACGGATCCGAGTCGGGGATCAGGGTCGTGAAGATGACACGGCCGTCGCGGATGATTGGGTCGGTCACCTGCATCTCGGCCTGATAGCCGGCGCTGGGTGACACGAGGTCGATGTACCAGCCACGGTTGGTGCCGAGCGGATTCGCAGACGTGCTGCGCACGTCATAGCTGTTGGAGCCGAACGACAGAGTTTGCTCGTCAGTGATCGTCTGTCGTGTCAAGTTGCCGCGCCCGGGCGCCGGCAGGATGTCGCCGACGATCGTGCCGGTATTCCTGTCGAGGACACCGTAGAAGCTTTGCACGCGTGTCGGGTTCAGCAGCTCGTCGTTGGGTTCGAGATACTTGCCCGTGCCAAACACGACCATCATGCCGCGTCCCTGCGGGCCGCGTGTGACCTCGGGCCGAACGGTGATCGGTTGGCGTTGATTGGTCGCACTCTGCGCAACGTAGATTGGCTGCTTGATGCCGCCGGCAGTGTAGGCCACATCCCAGTTCGCTGGGTCTGCGTCTTGCAGGTTGAATTTCCACAGATTGCCGAACAGGTCGCCCGCATAGGCATAGTCGACGATGCTGTCGCCGTTGATATCAACCATCGCCGGTGTCGCGAGCCCGTTGGGTCGTCCGCCGGAGTAGGCGGCGGCGGTCCCTATGTTGGTGTCGATCTTCTTGATGAGCACGCCGGTCTCGAGATCGACGACGAACAACACCGCATCACCGGTCGCACTGACCGAGCCGTCCGCTTGGGTGTTGTTATAGCCGTTGCCGAAAACAGCGGCCCAACGGCCGTTGTGCATGCGCACGATAGCTGGCCGCGAATAGCTGTAACCCAAGTCCGCGTCGTCCGCGTCGGTGAACTCCCATTTGGCGAGCAAGTTCGGCGTGCCGTCGCTAACGGTGTTGGGATCCGTGACGTCCAGTGCGAACACGCTCTGGCCGCCCTTGTTCAGGCCGCTCACGAGCATTGTGCGCCATTGGCCGGCCACAAAGGCGTCGCCGACGGTCGGTGTGCCGTCGACGTAGTAGCGGTGCGAGTAATTAGGACTTGTGAGGTAGTGCAAGTTCTGGAATACGGCGCCTGGTACGTAGGCGAAGAGTTCTACGCCAGTCTCGGCGTCGAACGCGTGCAGCATGCCGTCGTTCGCACCAACGTACAGGACGCCCCTCCGGCCTGCCTGCGCAGTGCGATAGGCCGAGTACGGCTGCGCCTCGAGTGTGTCGCGGTAGAGAAATGAAGGCCGCCCGACGAAGGCTGGCGACGAATTGACGATATCGCCTAACAGATTGCCATTGCGGCTGCGAAAGATGCCCCCGGGCGCCGGCAGTTCGCGACTCGTGTCGCCACGCAGATAGTCGAGCTTTTCCGCGGCGACGAATGGGTCCGCGTCGAGCTGCGCGAGGCGCGCCGCATCCAGGCTGGCAGCTTTGAACGCGACGGCATTGTTGCTCGAATCCCGGGTAATGATCTTGCGAGTCGCGGGAGACGCGAACGGTGTGATTGCCTGGGTGTCCCAATGACGCGAGTTGTCGAGCGTACCGTCCGCGTTTACACCCCAGGACAGAACGCTGCCGCTCCAGTATTCGCTGTCGAATTTGGCCTGAAATACGCGTGTCTCGCTATTGATCGACGTGCTATTGACCGACGCGGACGCCGCCGATCCCTCGCGGGCCGTCACACTTTGCAGCACTTCTGCCAGCCGATCGGCGATGTCGGATGGCCGGCGTGCGTTGAGTAGCTTGCCGCGGCCGTTGAGTGCAGCGTGCCAAAGATCGTCCACTGCGGCCGGGTGGCGTGCGGGGAAAGCAACGGGCCAGGTCGGCGTCGCGGTGAACGGATCGAGTGCGTTCGGCGGACCATCCGGATCGAACGCCAGGCCGCGCGAATTGAGTGTGATCGCGTAGAAGTTCATGTGCAGATTGGTATTGCAGTCGAGGCGCGGATCAACGGGCGCTGAGCCGCACGCCGGTGGCACGGTGACGAACCCCGGTGGAAACCCAGGTCCCGTCCGCAGCGGATTGACGTAGGCGCTCATCACCGCGTCTGCAATCGTGTCGCCGATGCCATCCGCGTACGGCGCAGCAAACGCGCCATCGACGTTGCCAAAGTTTCCACTGATGCCATCGCCCCAAGCGGGCGGGTTCGAGAATCCGTCGGTAAACAACATGCCAAAATTCTTCTGGCACGAGTATGTGACCGGCGCATTGGCATTGGTGCGACGGAAGCTGCTGATTATTCTGGAGACCGCCGTGCGATTGGGCGTGCCACCTGAGCCGGTCCAGTTCTGATAGAACTGCTGATACAGGTTGTCACGATCGGCCGGGACGTCGATATCCGCCATCGCAAAGTTGGTCCCGGGGTTCTGGTTGATTCGAAAGCCTGCGACTCGCACGCCTTCGATCGCACTGAACGATTGACCGAGCCCCGCGCGCAGCGCCTGGTGACGCTTGCGGTAGTAGGTAAACCAGTTGGCGAAGTTGGCGATCATCGCCGTGTAGTCGGCCGGGTTCGCGAAGTTACCCGGCTTGATTTCGTAACCAATCAGTGCCGAACCATCAGGTGCGACGCCATTCAGGCTTGTGCCGGTGTATCCGAACGTCGCCGCGAGCGGCGCCGTCGCCGGCAGATAGAACGTCGCCGGGAAATAACGGATGGAAACTTCACTGTTGTTTGCCATCGTGTAAGTGACCGGTGGCGTCAACGTGTCACCATTCAGATGTACCGAGCAGCCGTTTGCTGCGCCGACCACGCAGCTTGTCGCGGAGACGCTTTCCCAGTTGCGGGCCGGCGCGCGTATGCAGGTGCCCGCGGGGAGCGTCATGCCGCTGAACAACGTGAACGTATGGTCGGCGGCATTGGCCGGCAGCGAAGCGTTGCTGCAATTGGCGTAAGGCGTCCCCGTCGGCTCCGCCGGAATTTGGCCATTCGACGCGACGTCCTGCGTCAGATCGATCGTGTTAGCGGGGCTGAATACCGGGTCGAAGGGCGCCGCTGTCGGCGGCGCATCCGTGAACGTGAGGCCGCCACCGTCGACCCACGGTTTGTAGCTGACATTCGGATCGAAGTAGGCGCGGTTGATCTCCGACGAGCGTGCCCAGCCGAACTGTGGCAACGGCGGGATCGCGTGATGCAATGCGCAGTTGCGCTTCTGGAAAGATGTCGAGGCGCTATTGCAACCGTTCGGAAACAGATAGGCGCTCTTGCGAAATGGTGCGGCGTTGGTCGCCGAATTGCCGCTGTTGTCGAAGTTGAGCTCACCGGCAGCGGGCGTGTCGAGGACCGCGTTGGAGGTGCAACCGGCGTAGCTGTTATTGTCCGTGACCGCATCGCAGTTGCCAACTGGACCGTAGCGCCACCACGCCGCGCCGTCGTTGGTCGGGAACGAGACCTCGAAGTCCATCGAGCCAGAATCGTCGATCGCCATGATCAGATTCGGCTTGACGTTGAGCGCCAGGAACAGCGGTGCGTCGACCAGGGCGAGCGGTGCCGATTCCGCGGCGCGTAGCGATACGATCATCAGTATCGTGGCGCTGAGCGCGCTGAGCACTTTGCAATTGCCATGAGTCTTCATGATAAACTACCCTCAAGTCGTTAGTAACGACGGGTAAACGTGGATTCGAGTACGGTGCGCGCGTTGCCGCTGCCACCGGTTGAGCGTCCCGTTACGCGGTACACGTCCTTTACCGCCGGCGCTTCATGGCCTACGGTGAGGGTGTCGGACACGACGGGCAGACTCTCGACGATAAACCGTGGGTCTGCGTTTAGCTCGGGCATGTCCTGGGTCGTTGTGGTTCGGTCGCCATCGGGCTCGAGTTCCAGCGCGTTCACGTTCCACCATGGGTCGCCGCGCTGTGACGGGTCCGGGAGAATCCCGTCGGACCAGAAGTCGCAAGGAGCTGTGACACAGCCGATGGGGCGCGCGATCTGTCGTCGAATCAGCGCCTCACCATCGCGCAGCGCGGCCTCGGCGCCCTGAAATGCTAGATTGACGTCGCGCGTGCTCCCGGCCATGCGCTCCTGCATCTGCGTCATCTGCATGGCGGTAATACCGATGATCGTCAACACCAGCAGTAACAACAGGCTGGTCACCAGGATGGCGCCGTGCTGGGTGCGTCGCGTTGCGGGTGTGGTGTTAGTGAGCGATGACATAGGGGCTCCGGGCTCAGCTGGTCGCATTGCGCAACGCCACGGTGGTCGTGAAGATCGTGCGTTGATAGCGGTCGTTGAATGGCCCGACGTTGGTGCCGAGCAGCGTGTATGTGCGGTTGTCGACCTCAGGTGAATTGGGTTCGACTGAGCGCACCAGCATCGAGAGACTGATCGCGATCACGCGATTCCAGTTGCCAACCGCAGCGGCGGTGACATAGTTGTCGACTAGCTGGTCGCCGTTGGTATCTTCGCCGTACAAAATCTGCAGTGATTCCACGCCCTCGACCAGCTCGAGCGGCGCGCCGTTGCCGACAATACGCCAGAGCGCGGGATTGCGAGCGCCATTGCGAAGCGTGTCGCTGTCGCGTACGTAATAGATCACGGTATCGACCGGCACAATGGTCGCGCCATCACGGAACGCGGGGCCCACATCGGCAGTCGCATTCCCGGGGCCCACGCCTACTGCGCCACCGGCTGTGTGCTGCAGGGTCGCCGTTGCGCCGCCAGCCAGGAAAGCGGTGACCGCGAAGACGCTGGCGGCGGAGCAGTCGCTAACCAGTACCGTCTGGCCATTTGGCAGCGTGTCGTTGGGATCTTTGTCGACGACGATGTCGGACGTGGAGCTGGCCATCGCGGTACTGGTTCGTAGCCGTTGCAGCCCGGCATTGGTCTGTGATATGCGCACCATGACCACGTCGCCACCGTCGGCGCGCGGACTTGTAACAACTGCCGGCAAACCAGGTGACCAGGTGCCCGTGCCCGTGTGTTCGAAGCCTTGCACGGGCTGCGTGAAATCCCACAGTGGCGTCGTCGCGCTATTGAGCGTGGAATTGAAGGTGACGCCGCGCATGCAGCCACCGAATCCGGCGCCGCGCAAGTCGCGCGACAGCAGCTCGATCGCGAAGCGCCCGTTCTCCTGCAGGCGTCCGACGCGCTCGTTCTCGCCGAAGGTGACGCGCGAGCTGTACGTGATCGCGAGCGCACCGGCTAACAATACGAGACTCAGCGTCATCGCCACCATCAGTTCGACGATGCTGAAGCCGCTTGCTCGATAGCGCATCATAGTTGGGTCTCCATCACGAACTGCAGCGGCGCTTCGGCCGGATCGCGCGAATCGTTCCAGCGCACGGTAACCGTGAAGGTCGTGACCGTGATCGGTGTTCCACCGGCAGCATTCGTGACCTGGGTGCGCGCCACCGAACCATCGCCGCCTGGCAAAGTGTCGGCGAGACTCTGTTTCCAGCGAATAAGGTCGTCGCCGGCGACCGTTCCGGACGCGCCAGCCGCAGCTAATGCGATGTCGTACTCGCCACCATCGATCGCAGCGGCGCGATTCGCGCGCATGCGATCGGCAATGTCGTAGGCCAGGAAGGTCGCCTGCGAGCGCAGCGATGAGCCGTGATTGGAGCGCAGGCTGGAGAATTGCATCAGGCCGACGCCCAATAGCCCAATCGACAGCACGAGCAGCGCCACCAACGCCTCGACCATAGTGAAGCCACGCACCGAGGGTTGACCGGAATGATTAGTGGTGATCATGCGGAGGACCTAGGGGCAGTTGACGCGCGCGACGCTGGGCGTGCCGGTCGGCGTGACGTTGAATTGCAGACGATTGGGGCCATAACAACCCGTGCCGTAGATATCGAATGAGCCGCGTGCGAGCGGCACCAGCAAACCCGTTGGTCCGTAGCGCAGGAATGAAGTGGCGACCGCGCCGCCCCGCGTATCACTCACCAGAACGACATCGGGGTGGCCAGTCGAGCCGACTTGCAAGAGCGCGTCGATGCCAGCGTCTACTACGCCGGCGGCGCCACCATCGGTGAACACGATCCAGCCCGTGGACCAGTCTGTGCTACCGCTACAGGTGAGGCTGTCCGTCGACGCACAGACGGTCACAGCGCGACTACGCTTGAGCGATTCATTGCGCGCCAGCGCGAGCGATGTGACCAGGTCATTCTGCGCGGCCGTCGCGCGGCTGTTGCGCGTGTACTCGCGAAAGCTCGGAACAGCGATCCCCAGCAGGATGCCGAGAATGGCGATGGCGGTCATCAGCTCGAGCAGCGTGTAGCCGCTTTGCGGTTTGCCGGTGAGCGTTCTCATGAGCGCTATTTGAGGCGCGTCCGGCATGTCCTGCTAGGATGTCCGACCAGTGGGCGATCCACCGGCGTCGACGGCGCGCGCTGTGACTTGGTTCACAGCAGCCACTCGACATAACTGCGACCGCGTGGCAGTGTCGATGATCGCACCGTCCCAACTTGTACGAGGGTATCGCCATGCTCGACCTCAAACATGACTTGCGTCTTGGCAAGACCCGCGACGAACAGGCGCGCATGAACTTTGTCGCAGGGCTGCGTTCCCATGTCCTGAACGACATGGCGAACGGTATGCGCGCCGTTTACGACGCAGAGGTGGAACCAGCGTTTCGTCGCAAGGCGGGCCGTGCTCCGCAAGACGGGCCACAGGTTCACCAGGCGATTCGCCCTAACGAGTACTTCAAGTTTTACTCGTCGTTGCGCGTGACCGCGCAGGACATGGTTTGGCAGTCGGTCTTTCCGCCGCTCGAGCGGCAGCGCGCGGACCTCAAGCAGAAGGCCAAGTCGCTGGCCACGCGCCGCAAGTCCGGCTCACTCAAGCTCGATGCGAACCTGCCGGTGCCGCGCTCGGTATCGGCACTCGATGTTCATCTGATGCCCGGCAATTACGACGGCGAGTATGAGAAAGATGATCTCGCGGCTGGCTCGTTATATGACAATGGTCTCGCGGTATTCTCATTCGGGCTGATGGGTCAGAATCTCGATGACATCGGCCAGAGCATTTCGCGTTTTGTCAAAGCGCGGTATCCAGGGTTCAAGCCGCAGGATGTGCTCGATCTTGGGTGCACGATCGGGCACAACACCGGTTCCTGGAAAGATACGTATCCCGCAGCACGCGTACGCGGCGTCGATGTCGCCGCACCGTGCCTGCGCTACGCACATGCGCGCGCGCAGGCGCAGGACCGTGCGGTCGATTTCGAGCAGATGAACGCGACCGAACTCAAGTATCCGGACGCGAGTTTCGATGTCGTCTTCTCGTCGATGTTCCTACATGAGGTACCGCGCAAGGATATTACGCGCGTGCTCGCAGAGGCGTATCGGGTGCTGCGGCCGGGCGGTCTGATGCTGCACATGGAATTGCCGCCGAACGCGCAGTTGTCGCCGTACGACGCGTTCTACCTCGATTGGGACAGCTCATACAACAATGAACCTTACTACAAGCCGTTCCGTGATCTGGTCCCGCAGCAGCTTTGCGAACAGGCGGGCTTCAGTTCCGCTAACTATGTGCAGTTCGTGGTACCTTCGATCGCCTGGTTCGGCGAGCAGGCCATCGCGAATGCCGTGCGCGCACCCGGGTCGGTCGACAGCGACAAGACAGGCCGTTTGTCGGACGGCTTGCAGTGGTATTGTTTTGGAGCCTGGAAATGATCCGATGCGTGCAACTGGCGGAACTCGCCTCGCGCTTGCGGGTAAGACGAGGAGCCCGATGAAAGCACCAGACAGGCAGCCGATGCGCCGCAGCGTTCGCGGTGGCAGGCCCTATTTTTTCGCCGATCCGGCGACTGACAAGATCTTGAGCATGGTAGTGACGTTGGCGAGCGAAGTCTGGGCGCTGCGCGAGCGCGTGATGGCGATGGAAGCGATTGGCGCAAAGCGCGGCACGTTCAAGCCGGGTGAGGTCGATGCGTATGAGTTCGCTCCGGCACTCGAGCAGCGCTTGGCCGCGGAGCGTCAGGAGTTCATTGCCAGCCTATTCCGGGTGTTGGAGGAGTTGGTGCCAAAGAAATCCGCTACTCGGAAGAACGCCAGGAAGACTGCGAAAAAGAAGAGGTGACGTATGGAATGGATCATTTTGCTGCTGGTGATCGTGGGCGTCGTTGCGTTCATCGTCGGGATCTACAATCGGTTGGTAGCTGCGCGGAATGCCTACAAGAACGCATTCGCCCAGATCGACGTGCAACTCACGCGTCGTTACGACCTGATCCCGAATCTGGTCGAGATCGCCAAGGGCTATTTGAAACACGAACGCGAGACGCTGGAAGCCGTCATCAAAGCCCGCAATGCGGCGGTCGACGGACTGAAGGGCGCCGCGGCGGACCCCGGCAACCCGGCCGCAATGCAGAAGCTGGCGAGTGCGGAGGGCGCGCTCTCGGGCGTGCTTGGGCGCCTGTTCGCATTGTCGGAGGCCTATCCGGATCTCAAAGCCAACCAGAACATGATGCAGCTCACGGAAGAACTGACGAGTACGGAGAACAAGGTGGCATTTGCGCGCCAGACCTACAATGACACGGTCATGTCGTATAACAACCAGCGCGAAATGTTTCCCGGCAGCATCGTCGCGGGGATGTTCAACTTCCTGGCGGCCCAGTTGCTCGACATTGGCAAGCCGGAAGCACGCGACGCGCCCAAGGTATCGTTCAGTTAGCCAGGCATGGATTTCTACGCGCGGCAGGCGGCAGCGCGGCGACAGACACGCTGGCTGTTGGCTGCCTTCCTTGTCTCGGTTGCGCTCGTAGTCATCGCGATCGATCTGGTGGTCGCTGGCTTCGCCTCTTCTCAACCTGGCGTTGATGTCGGCTCACTGCTCTTCGTAACGACGCTCTTCGCGCTCGCGATCATCTGCGGTGCGAGCATCTTTCGGACGTTCAGCTTACGCGATGGGGGTGGTGCAGTTGCGCGCGCGTTGGGCGGTACGCGAGTCGACCGCGGTACGCTGGACCCGCTGCAGCAGCGTCTTCTGAACGTGATCGAAGAGATGACCATCGCCTCTGGTGTGCCCATGCCGGAAGTCTACGTCCTCGAGAACGAAGCGGGCATCAATGCGTTCGCCGCTGGACACACACCCGCCAACGCGGCCGTAGCCGTGACACAGGGAGCGCTACAAAGGCTGTCGCGTGAAGAGCTGCAGGGCGTCATCGCGCACGAGTTCAGTCATATTTTGAACGGCGACATGGCGCTCAATATTCGCCTGATGGGCTGGTTGTTTGGCCTGCTGGCGATCGCGGTAATCGGCAGAACGGTGCTGCGTCATAGTTCAGGTGGCGGCGATTCCCGGCGCGGTCGCGGTGGTCTGCTCGTACTCGCGCTCAGCATCATGATCATCGGTTACGTCGGCCTGTTCTTTGGCCGCTTGCTACAAGCGGCCGTATCGCGCAAGCGTGAGCAGTTAGCTGATGCTTCAGCGGTGCAGTTCACCCGCAATCCACAAGGGCTCAAGGGAGCGCTGATCAAGATCGGTGGTTTGGACCACGGCTCGCGACTCGAGACTGCCGATGGCGAGGAGGTCGCGCACATGCTGTTCGCCAGCGGGCAGGTCCGGCGGCTGCTCGCCACGCATCCGCCGCTGATCGAGCGGATTCAAGCGTTGGACCCCTCGTTCCAGATCAAGGACTACGATCGGGCCGTCGCGTTGGCCCAACGGCCGTTGCGGCGGGGAGCGTCTGCTGTTGATGAGCTCGATCTGCAGACCAGCGCACTGAGCCGTGCAGTACCAGCAGAGCCCATGGTCATCGCCGCACGAGTCGGCAATCCGCAGACGATCCATGTGGAGCATGCGGCGGGCTTGCGGGCGGACGTACCCGCTGCGATCATCGACGCGGCAGCGTCGCCTGCACTGGCCTTACCCGTGCTGTTAGCCTCGTTGCTCGGCCGACAGCCGCAGGTTCTGGCAGCCCAGCGCGAGATCGTCGAGCGGTCGTTCGGCACGGGCCTGCTGCCGGCGGTCGATCAACAGACGCGAACTGTCGCGGGACTGGCGCCGCAACTGCGGCTACCGGTACTGCAGCTGCTTTTTCCGACGTTGCGTCGACTGACACTCGATGATCGTCGCAAGCTGCTTCGAACGGTTGATCAGTTGGCCCAGCTCGACGGTCAAACCGATGTATTCGAATGCTCGCTCGCCCTGATGCTTGGTGCAGCGCTCAACGATGAGTTGACGGGCCCGCGCGTCGCTGGCACTCAGACCATCACCCAACTGATCGCGCCCATGGCGGTCGTCTTCTCTGTTCTGGCGACCCACGGCAGTGCCGACGCTACAGGAGCTCGCCGGGCGTATGAATCGGGACTTGGATTGGTGCTGCCACGCGATCGCCCGAGTTATCGTGCGATCGCTGACTGGCCACAGCAGTTTGCAAGCGCACTTCGTGCGTTGCAGACATTGCACCCTTACGGCAAGCGCGCATTGATCGAGGGCCTCGTCAAGACCATCGCGCACGATGAGCAGCTCTCGACCGCCGAAGCAGAATTGCTACGTACCGTGTGTGCGGTGTTGCGCTGCCCGCTACCGCCGCTACTACCGCGCGTGGCTGTCGCTGCGCGATCCGTCGCTAGCGCGGGTTAGTAGACTCGAAATACGCGGTAGGCTTCGCGGCTGACGCCCAGACGGCGCAGGCGCGCGCGTACGCGAGACCGCGAGCCGACGCGCGGTGGCTGGGCAACCAGTTTGAGCTGCGGGCGATCCGCACGCGCGGCGACGGGAGCGTTGAGTTCGAGGTCGGTCTGTTCCAGATCGGTCAGTTGCCGGGCGAGATTGGTTTCCATGTCAAAAAAGCTCTGTCAGTGAATTCGGGGGTGTAAGTTGGCGATGAGATCTTGCAATAACGCGACCGCTTTGCGACCGTCTCATTGGCGCGCGGAAGATAGAGACTTCCGCGACAGTTTGGGGGACGACGTCGCGATAATGTGACCGCTGTCACTGGAACCTCGTAACTGTTGACAAGTCGGCCACGCCAACGAGTCTGGCGAAGGAGTTGAGCGATGAAGGCAACTGTGAGCGCAAGCACCACCACTCGCTGGTTAGGCTGGGCGATTGCGGTGCTGTATGCCTCGCACAGCCTGCTGACGACTCGCATCGTCCGCAGTGACAAGGAGTCGCTATTCCGCGAGGGACTGCGCGGCTACCACTACTTGCTCGGCCTCGCGCTGTTCGTTCTGGTCATCTGGCGGCTTGTCAGGTGGTGGCGCGAGCGACCGGCCGCGCCGGTATCGGGCGTTACGGCCGGTGTGCAGCATGCCGCCCGACAATTTGCGCTGGTCAGCTATCTGGTCCTCGCCCTGATGCCGTTGATCGGTCTGGGGCAGGCGTGGACGGAGGGCCTGATGGTGCACCTTGGTCCGCTGATGGAAGTACCCGCGCTCATTGCGCCGAGCCGTGCGGGCTGGATGTTCTTCGGCTATTTCCACTCGGCACTTGGATTCGTCGTGATGCTGCTCACGATCGGCTCGGTTCTCGTCGGGACCTGGTCGTTGCTGCGTACCGGTCGCGGCTTGCTCGCCGCCTTCCCGCCGGGTTTCGGCGCGCAGGTGTACGCATCGATAGCGATCAGCGTCTACGCACTCAGCAGTTTCAAGGCACCCGAGCCTGGCTATCGAGCGCTCGCGATCTTCCTTGTACTCACTCTGATCGTCTGGGCGATCGGTACGATGCTTCACCGCCGCCGCCGCGGCACCATCGTCGATCAGTTTTCGCCTCGCATGCCGGATCTCGGCTCGCGATCGGGAACCGCCATTGCGATCTTCGCGTTGCTGGCGCTCGGACTCTACGGTCCTCATCAAATGTTCCGTGTGACACCTTGGCCCGTCGGCGAAGTCGTCGCGGGGCCAGCGGGCGCCACCTCCCACGCGGCAGTCGTCACGGTCGTGACCGTTGCGCCAGAGACCGCATTCGAGCGACAAGTCAGGGATGAAACGTACAAATGGTGTCGGTTCTGCCATACGACCGACAAGGGCGGCAAACACTTGGTAGGACCCAATTTGTACGCAATCTTTGGACAGCGCGCCGGTACGGCGCCTAACTTCAATTACTCAACTGCGATGGCACAGGCGGGACGCAATGGCCTGGTGTGGAATGACGCAACGCTCGACAAGTTTCTCGCGTCACCGAGCGGCTTCGTGCCGGGCACGTCGATGATCATTTCGAGCGGCCCCGTGCGCACACCCGCAGAGCGTGCCGCCGTGATCAATATCCTCAAGCGCGAGACGATGCCGGGCGCGCAGTCCGCAGCGCCTCAGTAGGGCGCGGCTGGGTTGCAGTCGCCAAAACAATCGCCGATCCCCTCGCTGATGCCGAGCGCCTGCAGGCGGTCGCGATCCTCCTGCGAATCGACGCCAGAGGCATAGCACGGGATGTCGAGTTCGCGTGCGATGGCGATGGCACCGCGGCAGAGTCTGAGTGCGGCCGGGTCGTGCGCGCTACCCAGCACGAACTGACGATCGATCTGCAGCGCGGCGATCGGCAAGCTAACAAGACGCGTCAGCGAACTGAAGTGGCGCCCGAACTCATCGATCACGATCCTGGCGCCGAGCTCGACCAGACGTGGCAAGACTTCCTCGGGTGCCGGCATGGCCGCCAGCGATCTCTCGGCAATGCGCAGTTCCAGTTGCGGCCGACGTCCCGGCCATTGTTGTAACCAGCGCGCAAGGTCGGTGATCAGCGCGCCGCTTGCGATGTGATGGCGGAGTGCACCGAATGAAATCCGTGGGACCTGATCGTGCAGATCGTTAGGGTGCGCCAGGTCAGCGTGGATCCGCGCCATTGCCCAGCGCGATAGATCGCCAGCGAGCCCGGTGTTCTCGGCGAGTGGCACGAACTCGGACGGCCGCAGCTCGCCACGCAATGGATGTGGCCAGCGCAGATACGCTTGTACAGCGACGCGCTCGCCAGTTGCGAGCACATGGCGGGCTGCATAGCGTAGCCGCAACTGGTCGTTGCCGATCGCGTCACGCAGCTCCCGCTCGAGATCAAGCCGTGCCAAAGGACGTAGCCGCAGCGTGTCGGAATAGAAGCGCACGCTGCGACCGCCGTCGCGACGCGACTCGAACATGGCCGCGCGTGCATGTTCGAGCAGGGCGCGAACTTCGCGGGCATCGATGCCGAGAATGGCGACGCCGGCGCAGGGTTGCAAGGAGAACGACGCGTCGCCAATTGCGACCGTTTCGCGCAGCGCCTGGCAAAGCGCTTCCAGCACCGATTCGAGCGCAGTGCGTTGCATCTGTGTCTCGAACACGCAAGTGAGTATCGTCTCACCGAGCTGGCCAACGTACCACGTGCCGGATGCCTGGTCGGGTGCGGCGTTGGCGGCGCGTTCCAGCAGGGTCTTCATGATCAGATCGGCGATCGCGAAATCCGTCACTTGTGCGACGTCCTGCAAACCGTCGAGATAGATCATGCCAAGCGCAAGCGGTCGCTCGCGCAGCGCCGCATCGGCGACTGATTGGCGCAAGCGACGCGCAAATGCGCGTCGTTCGACTGTCGGTGCATCGCCAGCCTTGCGCACCCGTTCACCGTGAACAACTGGGCTGTCGGGCTGACTGATCGCTTCGCTCGCGCGGATCACGCACAGTGCACGCTCACGTCCGTGCGGCGTTACCCGAACATCGTAGCGACGATCCCGGTCGATGAACTGTCCGTCACTTGCCACGCAGTCTTTCAGGGTGCGACGCACCATACGCAGCAGCGCATCGGCCGCGGGCGCGCTCCAGAGTTCGGTCAGGCGCTTGCCTTGGGCCGATTCGTTCGGTGGCAGCGCCTCGATGTCGCGACCACCGACGTACTTGATGATCACGCCCTGGCGATCGACGAACGCAACCAGGTCGGGTACGGCCGCGATCAACGAATCATCGAGCTGCGTCCCTTCGAGCACGTCTTGATCAGTCGGCGTGCCGCAGGGCAAGTATGCGGTCTACCGTATCGTCCGTTGCGACCTCGCGCCGGCGGACCTCCAGGCAGCCTTCCTTGATCAATGCGTCCGCGTCACGCTCGACTGCCTGCACGAGCTGCGTCACACCCGCGGCGCGCTCGGTGCCGGCCCAGCCGATCCAGTTGTTGCGCTCGCGTTTCGCTTGGTAGAGCGCGGCGTCCGCGAATGCCAAGGATTGTTCCCAGTTGCCGAGCTCCGGCGCCGCGCTGATGAACGGGTAGGGGGCAAAGCCGATCGAACAACTGGTGCGGGCGACACTGCTGACACTTACGCGGAATAGCTGTTTGGCGATCGACTCGCGGATGCGCTCAGCGAGCGAGGCAGCCACTGTCAGATTCGCGTCGCGGCAGAGGATTACGAACTCGTCGCCACCCCAGCGAATGAGCTGGTCGCTGGCACGTGAAACGCGCCGCAGTATGTCGGCAATCTGCTCCAGCACGCGATCACCGGCCTCATGACCGTATTGATCGTTGATCGGCTTGAGCCGATCGAGATCGATGATCATCACGACGAAGTGCTGGTCGCTGTCCTCGGTCAGCAGATTGTTGATATTGTCGTAGAGCGCGCGTCGATTACCGAGACCCGTCAGTGCGTCGGAGAAGCTCGCTTCCTGCAGCTGTACATTCGCGTGTTCGAGCTGTTCATTGCGTTCGGCGAGTTCGCGTGTGCGCTGGTCGACTTCTTCGGCCAGGCGTCGTGCATAGGCCGCCTCGCGGCGCACCTTCTTCTGCTGCTGAGCCCAGACCGCGTACATGATTGCGAACAGCGCCAGTGCGTAGATCGGATAGGCCCACCAGCGTGCCCACGGAGGCGCCTCGACGTTAACTGGAATGGATAGGCCCTGTTCGTTCCAGGCGCCGTCGCTGTTGGCGGCGCGTACTTCGAACACGTACTTGCCACCGTCGAGGTTGGTATAGGTGGCTTGGCGCTTGTTCCCCGCGTCGACCCAGTCCGCGTCAAAGCCGCTGAGCCGATACGAGTAGCGGTTGTTCTGCGGCGAGGTAAAGTCGAGTGCCGCGAACTCGAACGTCACCACGTCGTCGCGGTAACCGAGGTCGATCGAGTTGATGCTGTCGTAGGTGACCGGTAGAACGGCCGGTGTGTTGAACTTCAGCAGGCCGGTCAAGGTGACCGGCGGCGGGTGATCATTGAAGCGCAGACGCTCGGGCGCGAACGCGTTGTAGCCGTTGGCACCGCCGAAATACAATTGACCGGATGCGCTGCGAAAATGTGCCCCAAAATTGAATTCGTCGCCTTGCAGGCCATTGCTGCGCAGATAGGTGCGAATATTGCGGGTTGCAGGTTCAAATCGCACGAGCCCGCGATTGGTGCTGATCCACAGGGTGTCGCGCCCGTCGGATTCGACGCCGTACACCGTGCTGTTAGGTAGCCCCTCCGATTCAGCGACGTTCTCAAAGCTTACGCTGCCCTTGTTCTGGGGCGATCCGACGACGCGATCGAGCCCGCCACCGCGCGTTCCCACCCAAAGCTGGCCGGCAGGATCCAGATGTATCGAGTAAACCGTGTTCGAGCCGAGCGACATTGGATCGTCAGGCGAGTGCACGTAGGATTGGAACTCACCGGAGCCGGGGTTCAGCGCGCTCAGACCTCCTCCATCCGTGCCTATCCAGATCCAGCCGTTGCGATCCTCGGCGAGCGCCGTGGCACGATCACTCGGCAAGCCTTGCGTGCCATCGCGCGCAATCGGGAAGCGCGTGACTTTGAGACTGTGCGGGTCGATTCTGACGACACCGCCACCGAATGTACCGACCCAGATCTGTCCGCGTGAATCGCGCAGCAGTGCCATAACACCCGGGACCGGCAGTGCGTCCAAATCGTGTTCATCGATTGGTATCGCGGTGGCCGCGCCCGACTTGATGTCGATCCGAATGACGCCCGAGCGCATCGTTCCGGCCCAGATATGATCGTTGTCATCGGCAACCAGTGCCATCACGTTGCTGTCGAGCAGTTGCACCGGACTGCCTGGCGCGACTCGAAACGGCGTCGCGACGCCAGTTGTCGCATTGACCTGAAACAGACCGCTGCCGATCGTTCCGATCCAGAGTCTGCCATTGCTGTCTTCAGCGAACGACGCCACGTTGTTGCTCGCGCTGCCGAGACGTCGATGGCCAAACGACCAGGAATGCGGGTTCCAGCGTGCCGTGCCGCCGGCTTTCGTACCGACCCACAGCATGCCGCCAGTATCCTGATGCAAGCTGACGATGAAGCTATCGGGCAGACTCGCAGGATCGGCGGGATCGAAGCGTGACGTGCTGAAGCTGTTAGTGCGCCGGTCGAGCAGCGCAAGCCCGGCGGCCGTGCCAACCCAGAGGCGTTGCTCGTCGTCCTCCAGCAGTACCGTGACGCGATTCGACGGCAGCGACTTCGGGTCGGCCGCATCGGCGCGCAGACGGATCAGCTCGTCGCCCACCGGGTCGAAGGAGAAAAGACCGCTGTCGGTTCCTATCCACAGCAGGCCGCGGCGCTCGACGAGGAGGGCATTGATGGCGACGGGCGAGCGGACACCGAGAGCCTGTTGCAATCGTGGCCCGAGTTGCGCGATCACGTGACCCGTAGCATCGATGCGATCGAGTCCGCTGCGAGTCCCGACCCAGACGGAGTCGGCGTCGCTCGCGGCGATCGCGGTGACCGAGTCGTCGCTCAGTGAGGGCTGCTCCGCCG
The DNA here is from genome assembly GCA_020442965.1 of Pseudomonadales bacterium. Lineage (GTDB taxonomy): Bacteria > Pseudomonadota > Gammaproteobacteria > Steroidobacterales > Steroidobacteraceae > CADEED01. The sequence goes on along the minus strand of JAGRJB010000213.1, from coordinate 1,517 downwards.
TATGGCGTATTTCAAGCTTGGTCCAGTTGGTGAGGTCGATGGCGACCAGACCGGTAGCACGCAGGCCAACCCACAAGCGGTTTGATTGATCGAGATGCAGCGCACGGACATTCGCTTGCGCATCGATCAGCGGCTGGCCCTGGCTGTCCACCGGCGAAAAAAACTTGCCGCTGAGTGGATCGCGCCAGACCACGCCGCCGCCCGTGCCGATGAACAGCCGACCGTCACTGTGCCGCTCGATCGCCGTGATCCAGTTGTTAGGGAGACCGTCAGGATTGCGCCGATCCCGCACGATGTGGTCGGGCTCGAAGCCGTCGTAACGTGTCAGGCCGTCTTCTGTTCCCAGCCAGATGAAGCCCTTGCTGTCATGGGTGATGGCCATGACGCTGCCCTGTGAGAGCCCGGCATCGCCGCCGAGACGCACGAATAGCATGACAGGCGTGGGTTCGGCCGCCCGGACAGTCCCCGCGCCCAGGCAAACCACGGCCAGTAACGCCAGAGGCCGCCAGTGCGAGCGCCACCGGCGAGGGCTCGCGAGCCACGTGGCGATCCAGTTGTTCGAGGATAGATGCATACAAAACCTGCGGCACCGGCGCGCAGCATCCGGCGGATCGACGATAGCGGCCGTCGGTCTCGAGGACCGGAATTTGGCCGCAATTCGGTGATGAGCCCGTACTAAAGTGTGATCAGGTTCGCACTGCGCGCGCCGCGACCGAAGGTTCGTGCACCTCGAGTCGCGGCCGCACGCCGCGAGTGCGCTCAGTCTCTCGTCAGGTACGAGTTGGTCTGGCTGCTGCCATCGCTGTTGGAGCGCGTTGCGTCGCTCCAGAGATAGCCATCGGACCACAAGTAGCCGTTGCTCCAGAGGTAGCCATCAGACCACAGGTAGCCATTGCTCCAGAGGTACCCATCGCTCCACAGATAGCCGTCGGACCACAAGTACCCGTTGCTCCACAGATAGCCGTTGCTCCACAGGTAGCCGTTGCTCCACAGATAGCCAGCCGCCCAGTAATTGTTGTTACCCCAGAGCTTGGCGGTATCTTCGACGAGGATCACCGAGCCCTTGGTGGAGCGCGTCATCTTCGGCGACAGGGCCTGGCCACTCACCCAGCCCGACTGGTTGAGTGCCGCCTGGACGTCGAGAACACCCGCACCCGTGGCTGTGTTGTCGCCGGCGATCTTGCGCGCCGAGCGCATCAGTCGAGCCTTGATCGTTGACGGACTCAGCGTCGGATCTTTCGAGAGCATCAGCAGCGCCGTACCGGAAACCATCGCGGCCGACATGCTGGTCCCCGATAGTTCGAGGTACTTGCCGGTGCAGCCGCTGCCGCAGTTCGGCACGCGATCCGGCATGAAGTTCTTCATGTTGGAACTAATTGAGGTCGTGGCGATCCAGCGATTGCCGGGCGCGATGAGGTCCGGCTTCAGGACATGATCCTGCAGCGTCGGTCCGCGCGACGAGTAGCTTGATACGTAGTCATCCAGGTAGTTATAGCCCGTGCCGGAATCGGTCAGTG
>JAGRJB010000212.1 GCA_020442965.1 Pseudomonadales bacterium | reverse complement strand
GCGTGCAGATCGCCGAGATTTTGGTGCGGGAGCATATTTAAGTTATATTGCGAACCCAAACACGCATGGAGCAAAGGACATTGCTCTAAGTGTTTGTTTTTATAGATAAAAACGCTTGTGGTCGCTCAGTGCTGGAGTCGCGAATGATCCGTAATGGTCTCGCCCGGGGTCTTTTAGCTTTACTTATGCTGCCAGGAGCAGCGCTCGCGCTTGGGTTAGGCGATATCCGCCTCAACTCGGCGTTGAACGCTCCGCTGGACGCGGAAATCCAATTGGTCAACGCGTTGCCAGAGGACCTGAGCACGCTGGAAGCAAAGATTGCTTCACGCGATACCTTCGCGCGTTACAGCCTCGATTGGCCGGCATTCCTAAATTCAGTGACGATCACCAAGGATCGCTCGGTCGATGGTCGCGACGTATTGCGCTTGCGCTCGAGTGAAACGATAACCGAGCCATTTCTGACCGTATTGGTCGAGGCGAGCTGGGCGCGCGGCAGACTCGTCCGCGAGTACACGGTGCTGCTTGATCCACCGGTATTTGCACCGGGCAATCAGCCTGCGGCGCCGGTTTCCGCGGCGGCCACCGGCGCGGCCACCGGTACGATCGATCGACCGGCGGAGCGACCGGCAACCCGTCCGGTTGCTCAAACGTCGCCAGCAGCAGCGGGCGTAGCCACTGGCGAGTCAGGCGACGGGTACCGCGTCCGCCGCGGCGACAGCTTGTCAGCGATCGCGCGGCGCTTGGCGCCTGCGGCATCCGTTTCCACCGAACAGATGATGCTCGGACTCTATCAAAGCAACAGCAGCGCCTTCGAAGGCGACATGAATCGTTTGCGATCGGCGGTGACGCTGACTGTTCCCAGCGCGGATGAACTCGCGGCGATTTCGCCAACGGTGGCAAGTGCCGAGGTTCGGCGTCAGGCCGGATTCTGGAACCGCTCGGCCGAATCTGGCAGCGGACGCCTGCGCCTCGTTACGCCTAGCGATAGCGGTGTGGGCGCGGGTTCTGGCGCCAGCGCGGGTGATTCACAGGCGCTCGCCAATCGCATCGGAGAACTCGAGAGCAAGCTAGCGGAAACGCAGCGCTTGCTCGAACTGCGTAACGCAGAACTGGCCGATCTGCAGGCCAAGCTGGGTGGCACGCCGACGCCCGCCGAGCCCGCAGCGACTGTCGAGCCGCCCGTCGCCACCACGGAACCGCAGCCTGAGCCGACGGCGGAGGGTGAGTCCGCAACGCCGGAAGCTTCGATGACGGAAACGCCGGCCGAACCAGGTGAGTTGCCTGCCGGCGAGCCGCCGGTGGCGAGTACTGAAACGCCCGCTGGGCCGCCCGTCACGACAGAGCCACCGGTTGCGACGAGCCCGGTCCAGACGGCGCCTGAGCCGTCGTTGTTCGATCGACTCAAGGATTTCTGGTTCGTTCTGCCGATACTGCTCTTGGGTTTGCTCGGGTTGTTTGGCTACCGCAAGCTCAAATCCCGCAAAACGGAATCGTTCGACGATCAGCTGGGCGAACTCGCTCAGCGCAATGCCGAAAATCTCACGCAGGATTTTCCGCCTCTCGAGGTGCGACCGAACTTGCGCAAGCAGCGTGACGCGGAACGCATCGAGGTTGAGGAGTCGGGTTCACATCGGCAAATCGACCTGCCTGCCGACGACGACGACGGGCTGCCTGTCCGCAGCAGTGACGATACGATCAGCAGCGATACCGCCATCAACCTCGATCAGGGAGATCCGATCGCCGAGGCCGATTTCCATATGGCGTACGGCCTGTACGATCAGGCGGCAGATCTCGTCAAAATCGCGATTTCGCGCGAGCCTGAGCGCCGCGACCTCAAGCTCAAGTTGTTAGAGGTATTTTTTGTCTGGGGCAACAAGGATCAGTTCCTGACGAGTGCTCGCGAACTCACTGCAACCCGCGCCGCAGGACCCGCCGGCGAGTGGGAAAAGATCCTCATCATGGGCAAGCAGATTGCCCCGGAAGATGAACTGTTCAGTGGCGCGGCTGCTGGTGCGACCGGCGCGGTCGATGTCGACCTCAATCTCGAAGGAGGCGCTGGTCACGTCGACTTCGATCCGTTCGACGGCGCCGCATCAGGGCCCGGTGAGTCGGTCGATCTCGACTTCGGCGGCGCTCTGCAGGACCCGGAGGCCACGGGTGAAGCCGATGCTGAGGCGGCGAAAACTGGCGGACTCGACTTTGCGCTGCCCGACGATACCGCGCCCGGCTCGGGCGACGACAAGAGTGGCGCAACCACTCGACAGATGACCGCCAGGATGTCCGGCGGTGCGCCTGCTGGTGTACTCGAAAGTTCGGATGCACCGACGGTCGAGCAGCCCGCCCTGCAGGGCGACAACCCGACGATTCGCCAAAAGGTCGAACTCGCTCTGAAGCGCAAGGCACCGATCGATCAGACGGCGGAACTCGCGATCGACGATCTCGGACTCGACCTCGGCGCGCTCGAGGGTACCGATGCACCGGGGCTCGACGGGCCACTCGATTCGGAACTCGGCGATGACACTGCCGATGCGAATGCGCCAACGATGGTAGCTGGACTCGACGATCGTTCGCGCAACATGATGCAGCAGGCCGCCGATCGAGCTGCCAAGCAGCAGGCCGCGACCGGGGCGCAAGGCGCTAGCGGAACCTGGTACCTGTCTGAGAGCGACATGGGCGGCGACATCGATCCTTCAAAGACGATGCAGCGCACGCAGCAGATCGAGACCAACTTCGACGAGGACGCGGCGCATCTGGCCAATACCTCGCAGCTGGACGGTGTCGATTCGAGCAAGGTTGACTTCGAGCTGACCAGGACGGGCGTCCACGCGAACAATGGACTAGACCTCGACGTTGGCACGCCCGCCAAGTCGACCACCATGAAGACGGAGCAGCTCAAGCCCGAAGATCTCGCGTTGCCGGACCTTGAGCCGGTGACCTTGTCGGAGGTCGGTACGAAGCTCGATCTGGCGCGTGCGTACGTTGACATGGGCGATCCGGATGGCGCGCGCAATATTCTCGAGGAAGTACTGACCGAAGGTTCGGTGTCGCAAAAGCAGGAAGCCCAGCGATTGCTCGATTCCTTGCCGGGCTGAGACCTCGCCCGTATTAGATGCCGCGCATCGCGCTCGGCCTCGAGTACGCCGGCACTGGTTTTGCTGGCTGGCAGCGTCAATCTGCACTAACGACCGTGCAGGGCGTCGTGGAGTCTGCGCTAGGGCGCGTCGCTGACCATGCGATCAGCTGTACCGTCGCTGGGCGTACCGATGCTGGCGTTCATGCGACGGCGCAGGTTCTTCATTTCGATAGCGATGCGCCACGCACCGAGCGCAACTGGCGGCTCGGTGCTAACAACTATCTGCCGCATACGGTGAGCGTCGTCTGGGCGCAACGCGTGCCGACGGAGTTCCACGCGCGTTACTCGGCTTTGTCGCGCAGTTACCGGTATCTGATCGTGAATCGCAACTCGCGCTCGGGCCTGGCCGCCGGACGAGCGACGTGGATTCACCGGCCGCTCGATGCGGTTGTCATGCATGCTGCCGCGCAGGGGTTGGTGGGTGAGCACGATTTCACGTCCTTTCGGGCGCTCAGCTGTCAGGCGCGTTCTCCGGTCAGGTGTATCGAGCGGATCGAGGTCGTGCGCGAGGGCGATTTGTTACGTGTTGCCGTGACCGCCAACGCCTTCCTGCAGCACATGGTTCGCAATATTGTCGGCCTGTTGATAGCGATCGGCTGTGGCGATGCACCGGTCGAGCGATTGGCGCGTGTGCTGGAAGCGCGCGATCGGACCCAGAATGCCGCGACTGCGCCGCCCGACGGTCTTTACCTGGTCGGCGTGCGCTACCCAGCAGAGTTTTCTCTACCAGCGCCAACCTCGATCCCGTTGTGCCTCAGTTAGTGTCGTGGCGCGCCGATCCGGTATGATCCGGCGACAGATGTCCTGGTTCGAGAAAATAATGCCCTCCCGAATCAAGACCGAGCGTCGGACGCGCTCGGTCCCGGAGGGCTTGTGGATCAAATGCACGGCGTGCGATGCCGTGCTTTATCGCGCTGAACTCGAACGTAATTTGAAGGTCTGCCCGAAGTGCGGGCACCACATGCGCGTGCGCGCCCGCGAACGGCTCGCGATGTTCCTCGATGAGGGCGATGTGACCGAGATCGGTGCGCTGATCATGCCCGAGGACCCGCTCAAGTTTCGCGACAGCAAGCGTTACAAGGACCGACTGCTTGCAGCTCAAAAAGCGACCGGCGAGACGGACGCACTCGTTGTCGCGGCGGGCAAGTTGCACGGTTTGCCGATCGTGGCCTGTGCCTTCGAGTTCCAGTTCCTCGGCGGATCGATGGGCTCGGTGGTGGGCGAACGTTTCAAGCGGGCGGTCGATCATTGCATCGAACACGGCACGCCGCTGGTCTGTTTCATGGCGAGCGGTGGCGCGCGGATGCAGGAGGCCCTGCTGTCGCTCCTACAGATGGCCAAGACGAGCGCGGCACTCACGCGCCTCGCGCAGGCTCACTTGCCGTACGTATCGGTGATGACCGATCCAACCACCGGTGGCGTGTCAGCCAGTCTCGCAATGCTCGGCGATCTCAACGTGGCCGAACCACGCGCACTGATCGGATTTGCCGGACCACGGGTGATCCAGCAAACGGTCCGCGAGACCCTTCCCGAAGGCTTCCAGCGCAGTGAGTTCCTGCTCGAGCACGGCGCGCTCGACATGATCATCGACCGACGCGAAATGCGTGATCGGCTGGCGTCCATCCTCAGAATCCTGATGCGCGAACCGCCCCTCCCGCAGGCAGCCGAAGCTTGAGCGTTGCACATCATTAGCAATGCCGTCGCTGTCTGACTGGCTCCGCCGCCAACAAGCCATCCATCCGCAAGCGATCGATCTAACGCTCGAGCGCGTCGCCGGAGTTGCGCGCGCGATGCAGCTTGCCGCGCCCCCCCATCCAGTCGCCATCATCGGTGGAACGAACGGCAAAGGGTCGACCGTGGCCTTCGTCGCAGCCTTGCTCACCGCCGTAGGTCAGCGTGTCGGCGTCTACACCTCGCCGCACCTGCAGCGCTACAACGAACGTATCCG
>JAGRJB010000211.1 GCA_020442965.1 Pseudomonadales bacterium | reverse complement strand
GGGCGTCTCGCGGCGGCCGACGTGTTGCCCCTGTTGGCGGGATTCGCCAATCGGCCGTTCTTTCTCGGCCATCGCCCGGGCGCTCGGCGCTCGGTGGCGCTGCCCGCTACCCCCGAGTTCATGGCGTTCGACTGACTACTGGAGTGAAGAGTATGGCCACTGAAGCACTGTCACCGCTCGAGCGAGAACTGCATCCGCCACCGCATCTGCAGGAGATTCTGGCCAATGTCGGCGCGTTGTATCGCGATGAGGTGGCACCGCGCGAAGCGGCTCTGGCACATCGGCTGGCGGACGAAAGTCGGTTCCTGGACGCGGATGGCAAACTCCATCCGGAGATCATCGCCGCTCGCCGTGAGATCATGCGGGCTGCCGGCAAGCGGAACGTATACAGTGCGCATCTGCCGGAGCATCTCGGTGGTCGTGGCCTTGGTCGCACCGACATGATCTATGTCGAAGAGAAAGTCTACCGCTACGGTTGCGGTCTCAATCCTGCGATGCTGTCGTGGTCCGAGGGTGCGACTCCACGGCTCCTGTATTGTCATGCTCATCAGCGGGAGCAGTTCGTCGACCCCCTGGTACGTGGCGAGAAGACCAGCCTGCACGCGGTTACGGAGGTTGGCGCCGGTTCCAATCTGTTCGACATGAAGACCCATGCGAAGCGGCGCGGTCGCGACTGGATTCTGAGCGGTGCGAAGGCGTACATCACCAATGCCTTCGATGCTGATGTAGCGCAGGTGTTAGCGGTAACCGATCCCGGCGCCGGCCGCCGCACGTTCACCTACTTCATGTTCGATACGCGCGAGTACCTGCAGAAGGGTTATCGTACCGGAAACGTGTACCAGACCATGTTTGGTGACGGCTACACCGGCGAGATCTTCTTTGATGACCTGGTGTTGCCCGACAGCGCCGTCATCGGCGAGGTCGGACAGGGCTTCGATATCGCTGTCATGTCATTCAACTACACGCGCATGCGTCGCGCTGGCATGTGTTCGGGCTGGTCAATGTATCTGATCGAACGCAGCCTCGAGCGCGTGCAGTCGCGTATCGTTGGCGAGCGACCGCTCGGCGCCAATCAGGGCATTCAATGGCTGCTGGCGGACATGTATATCGATTGGCTGCAGACGCGTTCGTTGTCGCTCGAGGTGGCGCGGACCATCGACACGCCAGGACCGTGGTATCGGATGCCGCGTCCCAAGGATGAAATCCGTCGCATCTGCGCTCTCAAGGTGAGCAACGATGAGTCCTTCTATCGAGTCGCCGATCGAGCGCTACAGGTGCATGGTGGATCCGGCGTCATGCGCAACAATCCGATCAACAAGTTGTTTCAGATCGCACGTAATCTGCGGATCCCCGGCGGCACCGATGAAGTGCAGCGCACCACGATCGCCGAGACCCTTGGCTTGCGCTTCGACGCGTCCAAGTCAGTCCCGCAGGCGGCAGGTGGTTGACGAGACCGCTACCGACGCAGGCACTGATGGCCGTGCTGCGGCGTTCAGTTTGCGCGCTCTTGCGGGATGCGGCGGCTGTGCCGCCAAGGCGCCGCCCGAACTGGTCGCTGCCCTGGCCAAATTAGTAGCACCGGCCGCCGGACTCGATCCGGCCTTGCTGGTGGGGCTCGCGCCGTCGGACGATGCCGCCGTCTATGCCTTGGATGCAGAACGCGCGTTGGTCGCGACGGTCGATTACTTTCCGCCGATCGTCGACGATCCAGACGACTACGGCCGCGTGGCAGCGGCCAATGCCGTGAGCGATGTTTATGCGATGGGCGGTACAGTGGCCTTCGCCCTGGCGATTGCCGGCTTCCCCGCCGACGTGCCTGATACTGTTGTTAGTGCGGTGATGCGCGGCGCGGCCGAAACGGTTCGCGCCTGTGGCGGTATCATCGTCGGCGGCCACACCATTCGCTGCGCCGAGCCCATCTTCGGGCTCTGCGTGATCGGCTTCGTGCATCCGGACCGCATCTGGCGCAAGTGCGGTGCGCGCGCAGGCGATGTGCTCGTATTGTCCAAGCCGCTCGGCACCGGCGTGTTGCTCTCGGCCCGGGATCCGCGCAACGACCAGACGGCGGTGAATGCCATGCGCGCGACCAATCGTCGGGCGGCCGATGGTCTGCGCGGCGTACAAGGCAAGCCGAGTGCGGTGACCGATGTCAGTGGCTATGGTCTCGTTGGACACGCTATCGAAATGGCAACCCAGTCCGATATCGCACTGCGTGTTCGATGGCAGGATGTGCCGTTGCTGGACGGCGCATTGACAGCGGCGGAGCGCGGTGTGCGCACGTCGCAGCATCGCAATTACGGCGAGTCGCAGCGGCCGACCAGCGTCAAGTGGGGGTTGGGCTGCACGCCAGCGATACAAGCGCTACTCAACGACCCGCAGACATCGGGCGGATTGTTAGCAGCAGTGGCTCGAACCGATGTCGAGGAGCTGACGGCGGCAGGGTTTGTCGAGATCGGCGATGTAATCGAGCGGGCTGCGCTATCGGTGGCAGATGCGCCATGGGTGTACGTGAGCCAATAGCGTGACGAATGTCCCAGAAGCCGTCCAGACGCGCTCGACATATTGGCGCATTGGGGCATAACTTATACGGTTAGCCAAGGCTTCGCGCGATGGAACACGACCTCCCAGAGGATACGCTGAGAACCCGCAGTGATTTGCGGCTCGTCCTCGCACGCCTGCCGATATTCGATGCGATCGCACCCGAGACGATCGTCGCCATTGCCACCGAGTGTGTACTGATGTCGCTGCCCGGCGGCGCCACCTTGTTCGAGGTCGGCGAACCTTCCGACGCGATGTACGTGTTGCTGTCCGGCGCGCTCGGCACGGTCGCCTCGACTACCGATCGCCGCAAGCTGCTCGGTCGCGTCGGCCCCGGCGAGACAGTCGGGGAAATGGGCCTGATCTCAGGGCACGTACGCTCGGTGTCGGTGGTCGCATTGCGAGACAGCGAACTTGTGCGGCTCTCGCGCGAAGCCTTTGAGACCGTTTTCTTCCAGCATCCACAAGCGATGATGAGTATCGCGCGGTTGACGGTCGCGCGGCACGAGTCGGCAACCGAGCCCGGCAGGCGCGGGCGGCGCCCGCAGCCACGTACGTTTACACTTGTTCCGCAGCATCTCGACGTCGATGTCACGGTATTCGCCACGGCCTTGGTCGCTGCGTTGCGGCCATTCGGCCACGCCGAGCTCGTCTGGAGTGTGCGCGGGGCCGATCATACGAGCCACTGGTTCAACAAGATCGAGGCGGCTAACGACTTTGTCGTCTATGTCGCCGACCACGAACCGACTAGTTGGAGCAAGCTCTGCATCCGTCAGGCCGATACATTGTTGCTGCTCGCTAACAGCAGCGCGGACGCAGCCCCATGGTCCGCGCTGGTCGATCGAACCGGCGCAGGACTACCGGGGCAACGTGCCGAGCTGGTGTTGTTGCACGATCGTCAGGTGCAACGTGGTGCCGCGGCGCGCTGGATGCCGGTCTTGCCCGATATCCCGCACCATCACGTTCTCGGCACGGCTGATGTGGAGCGCATCGCGCGCCTGCTCACAGGAAACGCCGTTGGACTGGTGCTATCTGGCGGCGGCGCGCGTGGCTTTGCGCATCTCGGAGTCGTACGGGCACTGCGCGAGCGAGGAATCCCAATCGATCTCGTCGGCGGAACCAGTATCGGTGCCATCATGGGTGCCGCGATAGCCCACGGCTGGGATGACGAACAACTCATCGACGTGTTTCGCCGCACGTTCGTCGACAGCAATCCGCTGGCCGACTACACACTACCGATCGTTTCGCTGGTATCTGGTAGACGAGTGACGCAACGACTGCGCAACGAATTTGGCGACATTGCAATCGAAGATCTTCCGATACCGTTCTATTGCGTGTCGTCGAACCTGACTACCGGTGCGGTCGGAGTGCATCGCACCGGTGAGTTGTGGCGCTGGTTACGCGCCTCGGTCGCCATTCCCGGTGTCCTGCCACCGGTGATGAGCGGCGGTGAAATCTATGTTGACGGTGCGACAATCAACAATTTGCCGGTCGATGTCATGCGCGAGATGGGTCGGGGACCCGTGATCGGAGTCGACGTTGCGGCAGACCGCGCGTTTTCAACCGATGTCGATGACGTGGATGCCCCGCCGTTCTGGAAGCTGCTGAATTTCTTCGCCAAACGGCGCCGTCGCCCGAATATTTTTCAGGTTCTCTGGCGCTCGGGCATGGTCAATAGCGCAACGGCCTCGGCCGCGCAGCGCGAACAAACCGACCTCTTGCTACAGCCATCGCTCGAGCAGATCGATCTGCTCAACTGGAAGGCATATCGCACGGCAATCGAGGCTGGCTATTCCCACGCGACTGAGCGCCTCGCCGCCGCACCGGCCGCGTGGACAAGCAAGCCCACCTTGCCGTGACTCGAGGCCCCCTGAATCTGTATGCTCAGAGACTGGTCTGAGATACTGAGGAATGGCCATGCAACGGCGAGCAGTTATCCAGCGTTCATTGATCGCCGGGGGCGTCATGCTCGCGGGAGGCGTTCCGCTCGTCGTGCGGGCCGCCATGGACGCCCAGCGCCGTCAGTCGCCGGGCGAATCCGCACGCGCTGGTCTGATTGAACGAGCGATCCCTGTCAGCGGCGAACGCTTGCCAGTGCTCGGCGTGGGCACCAACAATTACAGCCCGACGTCTGCCGAAGAACGTGCGGCGCGCAAGGCCGTATTGCACGGACTAACAACCGCCGGATGTCGCGTGATCGATACAGCGCCGGCTTACCGTGAGTCGGAGTCGGTCATCGGCGAACTTTTGAGCGAGATCGGCAATCGCGATCAGGCTTTCATCGCCACCAAGGTCACCGCCAGAGCAGGCGGGCGTGCCGAGGGCGTCGCGATGCTGGCGGAATCGATGCGTCGCCTGCGTACGAAGGTGCTCGATCTCGTCATGGTACACAACATGGTCGGAGCCAGCGTGATGCTGCCGGTGTTGCGCGAATGGCAGCGCGACCAGCGCATTCGCTACGTGGGAATCACGACGTCGAGCGATCGGCAGTATCCGGAAATGTTGGGCTTGATGCGGTCGACGCCACTCGATTTCATTCAGGTCGATTACTCAATCGCAAATCGCAGTGCGGCAGCCGAGATTCTGCCGCTCGCGATCGATCGCAAGACGGCTGTATTGATCAATCTTCCCTTCGGCGGTCGGCGCGACGGCAACCTGTTCGCGCGCGTTCGGGACAAGCGCCTGCCGGACTGGGCGGCTGAGTTTGATATCGCCAGCTGGGCACAGTTCTTCCTGAAGTACGTGATATCGCACCCGGCCGTAACCTGTGCCATTCCTGGCATGACCAAGCTGGCAAACCTCAACGACAACCTGGGCGCCGCGCGCGGGCGACTGCCCGATGCGCAACAGCGCACGCGCATGGAGAACTACTGGGATGAATTGTCCGGCAGCGCTTGACCGCGCTGCCCTAAGGCCCAGTCCAGAGCGCAGGTCGTTCTGAACCGACCCATTCGGGATTGTGTCCGGCGCCGGACTGGTCGCTGATATCGGTTGGTGTGGGATTGAGGTTCAGGTACCAGATGATAGTCTCTCCGGCGGTCGTGGTCCCGGGATTGTCGATTTCGGCCTGAATTACGGTAGTCGTTAGTAATGAGGAATAAATCTGAATTCCACGCATTACGCCATTCATGATCTCGCTCGATGGCGCCCATGGCGCATCGCCGAAAGTAAGCGCGGGTTTGGGCGGCATGACATTGCCGTAGCTGCTGCTCTCGGTACGCCGGATGACGCGATTCGTGTTGGGCCAATCCCAGTAGAATTCATGGTTCTTGCCGGCGCCATCCGACCAAACTCGCAATACCTGCGTGTACCAGACGTCGTACACCACGAATTCGGAACTGAGGAAGTCGTTGGCGCCAACCGAGATTTCCCATTTGTGGGCGGAGCCGTTGGGTGGGGGTTGAGGATAGGGATGGGCCCCGTAATACGTGTTTGAGTCGCCATTGTCCCAGCCGAACGCGCCATCGTTACCCCAGAAGAACGCCGTGTAGTAGCCGTTCTGACGTCGGGGCTTGACGCGCCAGATATAGGTGGCCGGGTAGATGGGGAGCGGGTTGGTGAACCGAAAGCGCACGGTCTCGTTCGTCGCCGCGCTGCCGGGGAAATCGAGGCCAGTGATCGGGCCGCTGCTCCCGGCAACAGCTACTGAGGTGGCTTGACTGGTCGAACCGCCCGGACCCGTGCAGGTGAGTGTGAAGGTGTTGTTAGCGTTCGTCAGCGGGCCAGTGCTGACGGTGCCAGCCGTTGCGCGGTTGCCGCTCCAGGCGCCACTGGCGGCGCAGCTGGTGGCCTCGGTCGAGGACCAGCTGAGGTTCGAACTGCCACCGCTCGCAACGCTCGTCGGACTCGCCGATATCGAAACGGTAGGAGCGGGTGTCGCCGTGGGCGGTGGTGCGCTCGCGCCCGATCCAGCGCCAGACCCGCCCCCGCCACACGAACCCAGCGCGCCGCTCAGGGTGATCGTGAGCGTGTAGAGGAAGGCTGCAGGCAGGTTGGAGGATTTTGGCATCGTCTCTGAACGTGTAGCTGCGACGATCCGATAACCTGACGCACTTGAGCAGCCAATGCAAACCGCACCGACGGGCGGCGCGAGCCTGCGCCAATGATCGTTCTTATGGGCAACGATGCGCGAGCGCGTCAGTGCCAGGCGCCAAGTATCGCCCCCATGAGGGTGAAGAAAATGACCTGGTAACCGGAATTGATCAGCCAAAGCTTGATCGAGCGCTGCTCGAACAGATAGGTAATACCGAGCGCCACCGAGACGAACGTCAGACCGGTCATGAACCCGGCAAAGGCGCCGAACTTGATATCGCCACCACCGATGAACATCGCGAGACTGGCGGCCGCGACCAGACTCAGCACAAAAGCGGCTGTATACGTCCTGGCTGGATTGCCGCTGCGCAGCTTCGCATCTGTCATGCCGCAGGCCGCCATCCAGGCTTTGCCAAATAATGGGCCGTACCAAAGGCCGCCCACAACAAAGCCTGAGGCCGCTGCGACGAGCACCGCGAGCCAGTTGATGTTCATCATCACTTGCGAGCTGTCCATTGTCATTCCCCTTCTTGCGCTAGTGGTGTGACTACTCCTGCAATCTGCTGGGTACTGGCGGTCGACGATAGCCGCGCACTGGCGACCAGCGCGCCGACCTCAGCCGACGGGCTTGCCGATCTGACAGTACGGCTCCTTCTCAACGAGATCGTAAACGAACAAGAACTTGGCCATGCCTGCCAGAACGGCCAGCGTCATACCGAGTTCGAACAACTGTGCGTCGTCGAAGTGTGGCCGAAGATCCGCGTAGAGCTCCGGCGAGAGAAAGCCGGTAGGATTGGTCAGTAGCATCTGGCCGGCGAGTTGCAGCAACGCGCGCTCGGCCGCCGTCCAGATGGGGTCGAGTGGCCGCTCGATCGCCTCGATATGCGCAAGTGTAAGACCTGCGCGTTCCGCATCCAGTCGATTGCCTTTGTTGCAGAACGCACAGCCGTGCGCGGTCGAGAGCCGCAGCCGTGCGATCTCCTTGTATCGCACCGGCAGGCGGCCGCCGTAGAATACTTTTTGGTAGAAGTCCGCGTACCAATCGAATAGTTCGGGTGCGTGACCGGCCACGGCCACGAACGTCGCATCGCCACGTTCAGCCACGGCTCGGTCGAACGATTGCTGCATCGCCGCCGACAGTGCGTCGCGCGGCAACGGTGTTAGCAGTGGCTGTGGTTGCATCGGTGGGATTCTCCAGGCCGGTCAGTGGGCTACCGACGAGTGTACCGCCGACACCCGATACATGTTGTAATCGATCATGTCGCTCGCAAATTACAGGGAACATCCGTCCCATGTCACGCGCAAATATTGAACGACGTACTTTTCTCAGTTTACTCGGTGCGACCGGTGTCGCGGGAGGTGTGAGCATGGCCAGCGTAACGAACGTTGAACGAGTGGTGGACCGGAAATCGCCAGGAGCCGCCGCCGGCACCTTGGTGCTGGGGGGCGATCTGGAAGTTAGCCGCATGGGTTTTGGCGCCATGCGCATCACGGGCGATGGCATCTGGGGTCCGCCACCCGATCTCGACGCTGCACGGAACGTCCTGCGGCGGGCGCACGCGCTGGGTGTCAACTTTTTCGATACCGCCGACTCCTACGGGCCGAATGTCAGCGAGGAGCTGATTCAGCAGGCGATGTACCCCTATCCTCGTGGCTTCGTCGTCGCGACCAAGGGCGGCATGACCCGTCAGGGGCCCAATCGCTGGACTGCGGACTGCCGACCGGAGCATTTGCGCGCCGCGTGTGAGGCTAGCTTGCGGCGGCTCAAAGTTCAACGCCACGATCTGTATCAACTGCACGCTGTCGATTCCAAGGTGCCGTATGCCGATTCGGTGGGTGAATTGGCGCGCTTGCAGCGTGAGGGCAAGATCAACCACATCGGTGTGTCGAACGTGAGCGTCGAGCAGTTAGCCGAGGCGCGCGGGATTGTTGCAGTGGTGTCGGTGCAGAATCGCTACAATGTCGCCGATCGTGGATCGGAAGACGTACTGCAGGTCTGCGCAAGGGACGGCATCGCGTTCATACCTTGGGGGCCGCTCGCGCAGCGTGCCCAGTCTGCCGATGAACTCGATCCGCGTCTTGCGGCCCTGCAGAAGATCTCGGTGGCCCGCGGTATCTCGATGGCGCAAGCGAGTCTGTCATGGTTGCTGGCCAAATCGCCGGTCATGTTGCCAATTCCTGGCACCGGCAAACTGCGGCATCTCGAAGAAAACGTTCGTGCGGCGGCTTTGGGGCTGAGCGCTGACGAGATGCGCCAGATTGGCTGAGTCAGCGCTGATCACTAACGACGCAGTCGTCCTCGGTCTGCTGGCCGCGACGCTTGGCGCGATTTTTGCGAGCACTAGATCTCAGGCACCTGTCTGGCGCGCGTTTTACAAGTACGTACCCGCCCTGTTGTTGTGCTACCTGATTCCCGCGATCTACAACACGCTCGGCATAATCGATGGTCAGTCTTCAAGGCTCTATTTTGTCGCATCTCGCTACCTGTTGCCGGCGACCCTCGTGTTGCTGACGCTGGCGATCGATCTGCGAAGCATCGTTCGTCTGGGTCCCAAGTTGCTGATCTTGTTTGGGACCGCGACCTTCGGGGTGATGATCGGAGCGCCGCTCGCGTTGTTGTTATGGCAGTGGCTCGCGCCTGAAACGGTCGCCGGCGATACCTGGCGCGGCCTGACGGCGGTCGCCGGAAGCTGGATCGGCGGTGGCGCCAACCAGGCCGCGATGAAAGAGGTTTTCGCGATCGAGAGCAATCTCTTTGGAACGATGGTGGCCGTCGACGTCATCGTGGCCAACGTCTGGATGGCGGTGCTGCTCTGGATGGCGGCCAATCAGCAGCGCCTCGACCAGCGGCGGGGGGCAGACGTCACGGCGCTGACAGCACTGCGCAAACAGGTCGAGCAACTCGAAGCTGAGCGCGCACGGATCCCGCAGTTGCCCGATCTCATGTTCATCGTCGCCATAGGATTCGGAGCGACGGGGCTCGCTCATGCACTCGCGACGCCGCTGGCGAACGCGTTCGCAGCGTATGCGTGGGCCGAGAGATTGTCACTCGCCAGCGAATTCTTCTGGATCGTGGTGCTGGCAACCACGTTCGGCTTGTTACTGTCTGCAACGCGGGTC
>JAGRJB010000210.1 GCA_020442965.1 Pseudomonadales bacterium | reverse complement strand
GGCGCACAACGAATTCGTGCATCCCTCGCACGGCTTCAAGGGTGTCAATCGCGAGACCTATCATGTTCGCGACTACGAGGTGTCTAACTACCCGCAGGGCTGGGGCATGTGGTTCCTGCATCGCTTTGATGCGCCGGGTCTGAAGGACAAGACCTGGGACGAAGCGAAAACCAAGGCCGGCGAGTTGTATGCGGGTAGTGGTACGCACGGTCCCGCGACGATGATCACCGAGATCAATGTTGGGCCCGGCATGAAGTTCCGACAGTACTTCATCGAGCAGCCGGTCGATCAATCGAAGACACGGATATTCTTCGTGAACATGCGCAATTTCATGCTCGATCCGCAACACGACGGCCCGATTCACGCACGCAACAAGGTCGTCGCGCAGCAGGATATTGAAATCCTGGTCGATCTGTATCCGCCCCGCACGCCGATCAGCAACACGAAAGAAGTTCTGATGCCGGCGGACAAGGCGGTCGTGGCGTACCGCGATTGGCTCAAGCAATTCGACGACCGCGGCTGGCGCATCGATTGGGATGAATTCACGCGTCGCAACGGCAAGGACACCGCGTTCGCCATTCCGTCGCCACGGCGACGCAAGACCGGCAACTGGGTGTTGGAGGCGGTGCCAATGTTAGGGAGCCGAGCGGCGCGACAGGACACCAAGCAGTCGGCGATCTGAGCGCGGGCGATGTCGCATGACTGCGATGTACTGATCGTCGGTGCAGGGATCGGCGGCCTCGCCGCTGCCCTGGCTCTACAACGCGCCGGCTGCAAGGTGCGCGTGTTCGAGCAGTCGCCGGAACTGGGCGAGGTGGGTGCAGGCCTGTCGGTCAGTCCCAACGGTGCGCTGGGATTGCAAGCGCTGGGCGTGATCGATGCCTTTCGTGCGAAGGCCTATGCGCCGGAATATCAATGCGTGCGTCACTTTGCGACCGGTCGGATCCTGGCGCATGTTCCGCGCGGGGACCGATTGACCAAGGAGTACGGCGACCGCTATTACGTCATTCACCGCGCTGATCTGCATGCTGTGTTGGCGGGTGCCGTGCGCGCAAATGACGCGACGGCTATTGTGACTGACCACCGAGCGAGCGATCTCGTACAAGATGATTCGCGGGTGTCGGTTCGATTCGAGAACGGCAATACTGCCGAGGGCAAGCTGCTCATCGCGGCCGATGGCGTGCGCTCGCGCATGCGAAATGTACTATTCGGTGCAGAGGAAGTGCGGTTCACTGGTTACGTCGCGTGGCGCGGACTCGTGCCGATCGAGCGTGTACCGGGTGATGCACTCGACCCGCCGTCCCAGGTCTGGATTGGGCCGGGCCATATGATCAACCGATATCCTGTCGCAGGCGGCAAGCTGCTCAACTTCGTGGCGTTCGCAGAGCGCAGCGGTTGGGAAGAGGAGGGCTGGAACATCCCGGCCAAGGTGTCTGAGCTGAATGCGGAATTCGCCGGCTGGCATCCGCATGTCACGACTATTGTTGAAAACGTTCCGGAAGACAAACTCTTCAAGTGGGCGTTGTGTGCGCGCAGCGCGCTGATGCGCTGGGTCAAGGGGCGCGCAGCGCTGTTGGGCGACGCCGCGCATCCACTCTTGCCCTACCTGGGGCAGGGCGCGGTGATGGCGATCGAAGACGCGGTTTTGTTGGGCCGCGCGGTCGCGGCGGCCGAAGACATGTCGCGTGCTCTGGCGCGCTACGAGGCAGCACGTGTTGGTCGTGCCCGTTTGGTCGTTGAGCAGTCCACCCTCATGGTGGCGCGCTTTCACTCCAGCGATCCAGACTCCTTCCGCCACGACGTCCCGGTGGACGAGTCGTTAGGCTTGTTCGCCTACGATCCGGGAACAGTACCCGTGTAACGAGTTTCGGCTCTAGCGACCACTGCTATCGAGAAATGGTTTGATCAGATCTAGCGGTAGCGGGAAGACAATGGTGGTCGTGTTTTCGTTCGAGATGTCCGCGAGTGTCTGCAGATAGCGAAGTTGCAGTGCGCGCGGCTCGGTGGCGAGGGCCGTTGCTGCCTGGACCAGCTGTTGCGCGGCTTGCGCTTCGCCCTCGGCATTGATGATCTTGGCCCGACGTGAGCGCTCCGCTTCGGCTTGTTTGGCCATCGCGCGAATCATGGTCTCATCCAGATCGACATGCTTGATCTCGACGTTCGAAACCTTGATGCCCCAAGCTTCAGTGTTTTGATCGAGTATCGTCTGTATGTCCGCATTCAGCTTCTCGCGCTGCGACAGCATCTCGTCCATCTCGTGTTGACCCAACACCGAGCGCAGGGTTGTCTGTGCAAGCTGGCTGGTTGCTTCGAACGGGTTGGCCACCTGGATCACCGCTTTGGCGGGGTCGGTGACGCGGAAATACACGACCGCATTGACCTTCACCGAGACGTTGTCACGGGAGATGACATCCTGTTTGGGCACGTCGAGTACGATTATGCGCAGATCGATCTTGCGCATTTGCTGGATCATCGGGATGACGATGATGAGTCCGGGGCCCTTGACGCCGGTGAAGCGGCCGAGTGTGAACATGACGCCTCGTTCATATTCATTCAGCACTTTGATCGCGCTGAATATCAGCGCGCCGATGAAAACACAAATCGCAATTACAAAGGTGGTCATGAGTGTCGCATCCTTAACTAAGTCCAAAAATCAAACAGGTTCGACCCACAGGGTCAGTCCGTCTATCCTAACGATTCGTACGCGTTGCCGGGCCTTGATCGGAACCGTCGCACGTGCATTCCAAAGCTCACCGCCGACGTAGACGCGGCCTTGTTCGGTGAAGTGGGCGTAGGCAACCGCCTCTGTTCCGATCATGCTCTCGGTGCCGCTCACGACCGGTCGACGCATCGAACGCCCCGCGAGCCATGCGATGCCTGCGACGCCAATGCCTCCGGCGGTCGCGATCGCCGCAATCAGCGGCCAGGCGATATCGAGGCCTGGAACGTCCGTGTCTAACAAGATAATCGAGCCGACGACGAATGCGACCAAGCCGCCGAGTCCCAGCGATCCAAAACTCGGCACGAAGAACTCTGCGATGATCATCGCCGCGCCGAGACCCATCAGAGCGAGCCCGGCCCAGTTCACGTCGAGAATCTGCAACGCGTAGAGCGCGAGAATCAACGAGATCGCGCCGACGACGCCGGGCACGAGCGTGCCGGGGTTGTAACCCTCGAGTAACAACCCGTACAAGCCGATGAGGAGCAGGCCGTAGGCAATCGACGGATTGGTGATGACCGACAACATGCGCGTGCGCCAGTCAGGGGCAACTTGTTCGATGCTCAGGTCGCGCGTTGCCAGCGTGACGGGCTGGTTGTTGATCGAGACTTGCCGCCCATCGATCTGCGCGAGTAAGTCTGGAACGTCACGGGCGATGACGTCGATCACATCGTCCGCAAGCGCCGCGCGAGCAGACAGACTCGCCGCTCCGCGTACCGCGCTTTCCGCCCAGTCGGCGTTGC
>JAGRJB010000209.1 GCA_020442965.1 Pseudomonadales bacterium | reverse complement strand
GCTTTCTTGGGATCGGTGGCGCCCATGATCTCGCGATTCTTGGCGATCGCGTCCGCCCCTTCGAGCACTTGAATCATGACCGGCGCCGAGGTCATATAGCGCACCAGATCGTTGAAGAACGGACGCGCGCGATGCACCTCGTAAAAGCCCTCGGCTTCGCGCTGCGAGAGGTGCGCCATGCGCGCTGCAATGATTTTGAGGCCGGCTTTTTCAAAACGGCGATACACCTCGCCGATCAGATTGCGCGTAACACCATCGGGCTTGACGATAGACAATGTGCGCTCGAGCGCCATGGCAGATTCCTTCGAAAGGGTACGGGAGAGACAGCCGAGGATTGTACCCTACGATTTGCGGCGAGCGGCAGCTGAGCGGCTTGCAGCGGGGCCGATCCCGGGCGCGGAAACGCGGCGCTAGATATTAAAACTCTCGCCGCAACCACACTCGCCCTTGATGTTGGGGTTGTGGAAGCGAAAGGCCTCGTTCAGCCCCTGTTTGACGAAATCGACGGTGGTGCCTGAGATCAACTTGAGGCTCTCCGGATCGACGAAGACCTTGACGCCGCGTTCCTCGAAGACAGCATCCAGCGGCTCGGCCTGCTCGGCGAAGTTGATGACATAGGCAAACCCGGAACAACCCGTCTTGCGCACTCCCAACCGCAAGCCCAGGCCCGTGCCTCGTGCGGCGATAGAATTTCTCACGCGATCCGCCGCTGACTGAGTCAAATGGATAGCCATAGTGCAATTTTACTCCGTTCCGCCCTGCGAAAGCGCCGCATTCAATGCATCTTCGACCAACAACAAGCGACCAAGTTTCTCCGGCGGCACACCCATTTCCCGCGCCCAGGCGTGCGGCCCGCCCACCAAGGGCTGCCGGGCAAAATCGTCCGCAAGCGCCGCCTGGCCCACGAGCCGCTCAGTTAACCAGGCGCAGACAGCCAGAGTATGCGGGCAACCGTAGGCCTGGAAACGTGCAGCAGTCACAACGCCAGCGTTGACGGCAACGTGAAAGCGGACCTGCGTTCCCACGGCAACCGTACCGGCCTCGCCACAGCGAACGTCTGGGCCGGGCGGCATCGCCCCGCCGCCGGGCAAATCCTGGAAGTAGCGCCGCGCGGACGCCGTCAGGCTGCGTTCGAGCAGCGTGTCAACCTGGCAGTCCGCTGATGCAGCTTTGCTCACGGCGCGATAGCTCGCAGCCGTTCGACTTCGCGCCGGATAACCCGCGCCGCCAGCTCTACATCCTGAGCGGTGGAGTAGCGCCCGATGCTGATTCTGAGTGAGCCTTGCGCAAGCTGAGTCGAGTGCCCGAGCGAGCGCAGCACATACGAGGCCTCGCGACCGGCGGAGCTGCAGGCCGAACCGGTCGACACCGCGATTTCGGTCAAGCCTGTGACCAGGCTCTCGCCTTCAACGCCTTCGAAGGAAACGTTCAGCAGATGCGGCAAACGCGGGGATTGTTGCCCGTTGAGATGTACGGAGCCGATCGGCTCCAGCGCGCGCCACAGGTCATCGCGCAGCGCGCGGCACCGCAGTTCCTCCGCCGGTCGATCGCGCGCTACCAACTCTGCCGCTGCCCCGAACCCCACGATTTGATGAGTTGGCAAGGTGCCGCTGCGCAATTGGCGTTCATGCCCGCCACCGAATACGATCGGCGCGGCACGCGGGCGCATCGCCTCGCGAATGTACAGCGCGCCGATGCCTTTCGGCCCGTAGACCTTGTGCCCGCTCAGGGCCGCAAAAGCAACCGGCGTGCGCGCCACATCGAACTCGATCTTACCGGCGCTCTGAGCGGCGTCCGTGTGCAGCGGTACTGCGGCGCGCGTGCACTCCTCGGCGAGCGCCGCGAGGTCCTGCACGACACCCGTCTCGTTGTTGGCGTGCATGATACTAACCAATTGAGTGTCGGATCGCAGCGCCGCGCGCAATGCGAGCGGACTGATCAAGCCGTTTCGGTCAGGCGCGAGATAAGTGACACGGAAGCCTTCGCGTGCCAATTGACCGGCAGGATCCAACACCGACCGATGCTCGGTCCGCGCCGTCACGATGTGGCGGCCGCGATCCGCGTTGGCGCGTGCGACACCCAATATCGCGAGGTTGTTAGCCTCGGTTGCACCCGACGTAAAGTAGACCTCGGCCGGCTGAGCGCCGATCAGCCGCGCAACCTGCTCGCGCGCTTGCTCGACGCGGCGCGCGGCGGCAAAACCGAAACCATGGGTGGTCGACGCCGGGTTACCAAATACGCCATCACGCGTCAGACACTCGCTCATCGCCGCCGCAACTCGTGGATCGACTGGCGTCGTGGCCGCGTAGTCGAGATA
>JAGRJB010000208.1 GCA_020442965.1 Pseudomonadales bacterium | reverse complement strand
CCCTCATAGTAGCTCGGCTTTGCGAGTTCCTTGGCGTGTGCCACGAATTGCAGCATCTGCGCCGGATCCTGCTTGGTTGGGCAGCCTTTGAACGTGCCAGCGAGTACGCCCGCGGGATAACCCAGCAATCCGGCACGCCGCTGGTAGAGCGCCGACTTATAAATGAACTCAGCGGCCCGGCACGGATTCTTTTGCGCCTTATACTCACCGGAGAGATACAGGTAGCCGGTGACGAACAGCGCCTGCGGATAGTTAGCCGCGGCAGACTTCTCGATAAATGGCATGCCTTCTTCCACACGGCCCGAGTAAGTCAGCACCCGAGCCAACTGGTACTGAATGCGGGGGTTGTTGGGATCGCGCTTCAGTTCGTTCTGGCACGCGACAATTGCGGCCGGCAGATTCATCTCGGGGCGCTCCATGCCAGGAACTACTTTGTTGGGGTCGTCCGGATGTCCCGCCAGCTGATCGCATTTGGTAACGTTCTCGGAGTACGGAGTCGGGTCGAACTGTTGCCAGACAGGCGTAGTGCCTTGTGCCATGGCCGCCAAACTGAAGACCAAAGAAACACCGAATAGCGCGAATGCTCTCATTGCCAACACTCCTCAGTCTTGCAGTGTGCAAGTCGTGCAAGTTTGGCCCATTTGACGGCGTACATGCGAGGTGAGAGTGAAAAGTTGCGCTTGAACGCCGACCATCGGACAGCGCCGGCCGAGGCGCGCAGGCCCCGCTGGCCGACTAAGCCGCGTCGCCTTCCGCCAACGAGTCGAGTGCGGCGGCGGTACGCTTGTTCTGCGATTTCAGTTTCTCAATCTTTCTGCGCAGCGTGTCTGCGTCGGCGCCAGAGCCATTTCCCAGATCACTCTGTGCGGCGAGTTCCGCGCGCAGTCGCGCAATTTGTTCATTGACCGCCGCATAACGCAATTCGAGTTCGCTGATGCGCCGTTCGACCATCGTTTCGGTTAGATCAACCATGGATCACCTGACTATGTGTGCCACTGACTGAGCGAGAATCTTGCGCTTCAGAATCCAGTGTCGTCAGCAACTCATCGCACTTGTGTGACTTCGCTCACTAAGCTTGGCCTCTGCCGCCCGGATTGCTGCGGGCCGTTGAATTTTACTTAAGCAGGGTAGTTCCCCCCAGTCGAGCTTGCGGCGATCCGCATCGGAGCGCTCGCGTTCTAGCGGCGTCAGGGCCCCTGTGCTGACTTGGGATACCGAGGCGGCGTTTTTGACCGGGCGATTTCACGAAATGTGCGCGGGCGCAATGCCCGCGCGGGCACTGACAGGCACACTTCCAGCAGTTAGCCCGAGGATTGTGATCAGCATCACACTGCCCATTTGTGAGCCAGCCCAATAGTTTTCCGCTCAACAGCGATGAATCGCTCGTCGATCGAGCGAAGCGGTTGTTTGTCGAGTTCGGCCATACGCCGCTCATCATTGCGGGAGCCATTGTTGGCCTGGTACTTGTCGTGTTCTTCGTCTGGTCACAGCAGGCCTGGATGGCCGACGCCAAGATGGCGGAGCGTCGTACCCTGGAAACCCAGGTCGAGCAACTGCGCCGTGGATATCGCAGCGAGCTCGACGATTTGTACTCCGCGGTCGGTGACTATGCGATCTGGACCGAGACCGCGGAAATGATACGCGGCAAGCGGCCGCAATACTGGGGTGACGCGCTCGACGCAAGTTCATTGTCGCGACTGAACGTGAGTGAATTCCTCATTCTGGGCATCGACCTCAAAGCCCGTCTGTCGATCGCCGTCGAGGGCGACACAGAGAAGCGCGTGTCAGCGGACCCCCGCTTCATCGCGACCATCTTGTCGGCCACCAAGAAGGGCGGCCTCAGCAAACCAGACGATTCAATCCGCGGCATCACGTCGCTTGCACGCGGGCAGTTCATGTTCGTCGTTCGACCCGTGTTCGAGAACAGCGCGATCGGCGGCCCCGTCGGATATGCAGCGTTTTTGCGCTTGTTGTCGACGCAGGCTGCGAATCGTGTCGCAAAGTACTCATCCTGGCAGATTGCCGGCTTCACCAGCTCGCAATTCGCTGCAGCCAATTTGCCCAAAGAGGCGGCCGAGCTGGCGAGCGGGATCGGTGACCCACAGCGCGACTCGGTAGTGCTTCAAGATGAAACGAGCACCGCGTTCGGGTACTTGCGACTGACGGATATTGCTAACAAGCCGGTCTGGCTGCTGCGCGTCGCGATTCCGCGCGCCGCATACCTGCGAGCGGCCGATACTGCAAGATCGCAACGGCTGATGCTGGCCGGCATGTGTTTGGTGTTCAGTTTCATCGGTGCACTCTGGGTGTACCGATGGAAGCGTCTGAAGTCTGTGAGCCTGGCGATGGAGCAGCGCTATCGTGCGATCATCGAGCAGGCGGACGAAGGTGTGTTGATCGTCGATTCCGCCTCGAAGAAGATCATCGAAGGCAATCGCGCGATCCAGCGGCTGACGGCGCTGGCGCCGGACGTGCTCACTAAACATACTTTGGAGGAGCTGCTACAGACGCCTGCGGGGAGTGACAGTACGGTCTTGCTGCAGCTCCTCGAGGGTACTGGAGCGCGTTCGGTAGAACTGGATCTGGTCGTCGCGGACGCGTCGCTGCGTCCGGTCGAGGTGACTTGCTCCGATATCGAAATGGCAGAGGATCGGCTTCTCGCACTGGTCATTCGCGATCAAAGCGTCCGCAAGAAGGCGGAAATGCAACTGCTGGCAAAGCAGAAGCACTTCGACCGACTCGCTCACCACGATCAGCTCACGGGACTGCCGAACCGCTTGTTCTTGCAAGCTCATCTGCCGGGCGCAATCGAGCGTGCGTCCGCGGAAAAGCGCCTGTTGGCGGTGCTGTTCCTGGATCTTGATCGCTTCAAGCACATCAATGATTCGCAGGGCCATGAAGTCGGCGACAAACTGCTGCAGGAGATTGCCAAGCGCGTCCGTAGTGCGGTTAGGCCCGATGACGTCGTCGTCCGGATGGGCGGCGATGAGTTCGTCGTGGTGTTGCATGGTGCGAAGACGCAGGATGAGGTCAACGGTGCCGCTGGTCGGATCAACACCGTGATGGCAGCGCCGCTTGTCATCGACGGTCGTGCGATTGCGACGACCGTGAGTATCGGTGTTAGCGTCTTTCCGCGCGACGGGGCGACCATGGGCGAACTGCTCAAGCACGCCGACACCGCGATGTATCAAGCCAAGGACTCTGGTCGCAACAATTTCCAGGTGTTCAGCCCACGGATGGACAAGCAGATCAAAGAGCGTGTCGCGATTGAAACCAGCCTACGGACCGCGATCAAGCTGAATCAGTTCGAGGTCCATTATCAGCCCATCATCGATATCTCGAGTCGCAAATTGTCGGGTATGGAAGCGCTCATTCGCTGGAACCATCCGACGCAGGGGTACATTCCACCGATACGTTTCATCGAAATCGCCGAAGAAACCGGGCTAATCCTCCCGATCGGCCACTTCGTACTCAACACGGTCGCGCGTGATCTCGCGAAGTGGCGCCAACAGGGTTTGAAAGTCGTGCCCATCGCGATCAACATCTCGGCCGTGCAGCTCGAGCGCACCAATCTACGCGATCTCATTCATCGAACGCTCGTACAACATCAGTTGGACCCCGACCTCCTGCAGCTCGAGCTAACAGAAGGCTCGCTGTTCGAGAAGCGAACCGGCGAATTTCGTGAGGATGCCTTGGAGCAATTGCGCGAACTCGGCGTAAAGATTGCGATCGACGACTTTGGCACCGGTTATTCGAGTTTGCTGTACCTGAAGCGCTGGCGGGTAGATACGCTGAAGATCGACCGCGGATTCATCAGCGATATTGTCACCGATCCTTCGGACTTCGCAATTGTTAGTGCCATCATCGCGATGGCCAGGAATCTCAACATCCAGGTGGTTGCGGAAGGGATCGAAGGCTACCAGCAGCTGGAGATGCTGCGCGTCATGGGTTGCCATCTGGCACAGGGCTTCCTGTTCGCCAAGCCGGCGCCGGCGGCCGACGCCGAACGATTCCTGCATGCGCAGACGGTCGATCCTAGCCAGGAGAAATGGGCTGAGACGACGTTGGCCGAAACTGGAACCTGATCGCGGTACGGGTTCGCGCCTCGAGATCCGCAAGCTCGCAGATCCCGTATGCGCGCGAGTCACATGAGCGCATTGTTCCTGGTGGGTTCAGTTCTCGCAGAGACACCGTCGCAGTGCCTGACGCACGTCAGCCGGCGCATTGCGTCGAGCTCGGCCGGCCAGATTGTCGCGGGCATGTAGTGTCGCAACGGGTGGCCGGCTGCCCGCTCGCGGCCGACATGCCAGAATTCCGTGAGGTCGGGGTGCTCGCCGCCTTTGGCGGTCTCTGCACCGACCGGCGTGTAGCCGCGCGCCATCCTGACCAGCGCTGCAGTCTCGAGTCTGGCTGGCCTCGGGGAGTGCGAAAAATGCTCGCTGGCACTCACTGCAGCGTGCGATCGGCTCATCGGCGATACCGTGATCGGCGATCGCGACGAAACCGTATTGCTCGTAGGCGCCGCGAGCTCCGGGGCAAACCGCTTGGGCTATTGTGCCCCTGTGAGCGACATTGTAGAAGAGTGCGCTATGCGTCAAACCACCCAGACTGTGCTCATGGTTCGCCCGGCCAATTTTGGTTTCAATCCGGAGACTGCGGCCAGCAACCGATTCCAGCGTGCGGACGAGGTGCACGCGGATGATGCTGGCGCGCTCGGTCGAGCCGAGTTTGATGCGGCCGTTCGCGCCCTGCGCTCCGAAGGTATCCAGGTGGTCGTCGCTCAGGATCAGCTCGATCCCTGCTGTCCCGACGCGGTATTTCCGAACAACTGGGTCAGTTTTCACGAGGATGGCACGGTGGTGCTGTACCCGATGGAAGCGCCGAGCCGGCGCCGCGAGCGTCGTCGTGAGATCGCAGACTTGGTAGCAGCGCAAACCAGCTTCGTTGTCCGGCGTTGGGTTGATCTCACCAGTCATGAGGCCGAGGGCCGATTCCTGGAGGGCACCGGCAGCCTCGTGATCGATCATCGCGAGCGCGTGGCCTACGCCAGTCGCGCCAGTCGCACGCACCAAACCGTTTTGCACGAGTGGTGCGCTGAACTGGGGTATGCGGCAGAGTTTTTCGATGCGGCGGATGCCAGCGGGGCTGAGATCTACCACACCAATGTGTTGATGAGTATTGGCGAGCGCTATGCTGCGATCGCGGCAGACTCGATCGTACCGCGCGACCGCGAGCGAGTATTGGCACGCGTGCAAGCTAGTGGCCGCGAAGTGATCCTGCTCTCGCAAGCGGAGGTCGCCGGGTTCTGCGGCAACCTGCTGGAACTCGCCAGCTGGGACGAAAACCTGGGTGACTGCAGCGTGCTGTTGATGTCCGCGGCCGCACGCCGCAATCTGTCGCCTGACAACCTGCAGCGCTTGTCAGCCGCCTGCGATACCGTGTTAGCCATTCCAGTGCCGACCATCGAGCGGCTGGGCGGTGGCAGCATTCGCTGCATGTTGGCCGAAGTATTCACACCGCAGCGAGGCTCGGATTGATGTCGCCGCCGGCTGTCGCGTCGCTGGTGCAACGTGTATTTCAGCGCCTCTCGGTCACGGAGCTTCGCTCGGGCGAGCAACTCGCGGGTGAGCTCGCGGTGACACGGGCGGCTGTCTGGAAAGCGGTGCAGCAGCTGCGCGAGCTGGGCGTTCCGCTCGACGCGCAGGCGAGTCGAGGCTATCGGCTTGCGAACGCCTACGGCGCGCTCGATCGAGACGCGATCATGAACTCATTGCGGCCAGATGACCGGCAGCGCGTCAGCGCGTTCGAGGTCCTTTGGTCGGTCCCATCTACTAACGACTATCTGCTTGGTTTGGCGCCACCCGAGCCCGGTTGTGTTCAAGTCGCGGTGGCAGAGCGCCAAACGGCGGGTCGGGGGCGTCGCGGCCGCGCCTGGCTAGCGCCGCCCGGCGGGGCAATTTGCCTGTCGTTGAGCTGGACCTTCGCTGAGCTACCCAAGGACGTTGCCGCACTCGCGCTGGCGATCGGTGTCGCTACGCAGCGCGCGCTCAAATCCTGCGACGCAGCCGGCATCCGGCTAAAGTGGCCGAACGATCTCGTGACAGCGCGCGGCAAGCTGGGCGGCATACTGCTCGAGTTGCGAGCCGAGGCGACAGGTGTCGCAAATGTCGTCATCGGCGTCGGGATCAATGTCGCACTGCAGCCAAAGGACCGCGCGGCGATCGAGTCGGCGGGCGGTGTGGCCGATGATCTGTTAGCGACAGTCGAAGCGGGGCAGGAAGTTAGTCGCAACCGGGTTGTCGGAGCACTACTTACCGAGTGTATGGCCGGCTTGCTCGAGTTTCAATCGAGAGGCTTTGCCGAGTTTCATGCGCTCTGGCGCGAGCTTGATTGCCTGCGCGGTGCCGAGGTGATCGTGGTGCGCGGTGACGAGACGTTCAGCGGACTGGCCCGTGGTACGGATAGTCACGGTCAGTTATTGGTCGAGACGCCGAACGGGCGGATCATGCCGTTTTCATCCGGCGAGGTATCGGTGCGTCGCTCGCGCGGCGAAGAGGGCGGATGGCAAAGTTATTAGTCGATATGGGTAATACGCGTCTGAAGTACGCGATCAGTACGCCGCAGCGCTTAGGCCGAATGCAGGCGGTAGCGCCGCGCAGCTTCGAGCGCGCGATCGCCACAGCGCTGCGCGGCGCTGCGGGCAAGATCGACGAAGTGGTCGCGGTATCGGTCGCCGGCGTTGCCATCGCGCGCCTTCTGAGTCGCACGGCGCGACGCGTGTCGGACGTTCCGGTGCGTTTCATTCGGTCGACCACGGCCGCGACTGGGCTGCGCGTAGGCTACGCTGAGCCGTGGCGTCTGGGTGCGGATCGCTGGGTGGCACTGGTCGGCGCGCGCTCCCTCTTGCGCCAGTCTCGCGCTGTGCTCGTCATTGACGTTGGCACGGCGATGACGGTCGATTTGCTGACCGCAGCCGGTCGGCATGTCGGCGGCGCCATTTCGCCCGGGCCTGACCTCATGCTGCAGTCGCTGCTCAGCCAGACCCGTGGGATTCGCGCGCGCGCGCGCGAATCGCAAGCGCCCCGCAAGCCCTCGCGGCCGTTGTTTGCCGACAACACGCGTGCCGCGATCGAACAGGGCGTTCGCTATGCTGGCGCCGGGTTCATCGAGCGCTCGATCGGAGAGGCGAAGAAATTGATAGGCACGCGACCCTTAGTCCTACTCACAGGCGGTGGCGCGGAGCAGCTATTGCCATTGCTGAGTTCATCGCTGCGCTACGTTCCCGATCTCGTGCTGCGCGGACTGGCGCAGTTCGCGCACAGTGCTGACGCAAGTCGGTAGAATGCCGCAATGAAATTGCGTCTCCTGTTCATTTCGCTGTTGATCGCTAACTTGCTGTTCTTTGCCTGGGCGAATTGGCTGCGAGCGGTACCGGCGGACTCGATCGGTACGCCAGCACCCAAGGCGCGGCGGTTGCAGCTCGCGGGTGAGACAACCCCGACCAGCGCGGCGACTGCGCGGCGGTGTGTGACGCTGGGGCCCTTTGCTGCGCCCGCAAGTGCCGAGCGAGCATCGCAAATTCTCGTCGACAGTGGTTATACGCCCGCGCAGCGACAAGCACCTGGGCAAGTCGTCGATGGATACTGGGTTTACCTGGACAGCCCCAAGACGCAGGCGGCGGAGCGGCAGTTGCTGGCACGACTGGCGCGCGGCGGTGTGAGCGATGCATCAGCCGTCACGGACCCCGAGTTTGGTCGGCGCATTTCGCTCGGCGTATTCAGCGATGCGCAGCGCGCGGGCGCTCAAGCGCAACGCGTCAGCAAGCAGGGCGTCGAGGCGCAGATCGTACCACGCGAGCGTGAAGGTCAGGTGACCTGGCTCGATATCGAGCTGCGCAGCGAATCGCCGGAGCTGACACCCGGCTCCTTCCCCTCGTCCGATGGTGGTCAGCTTGAGATCAAGCCGTGCCCGAGCACGCAAACCGCTGCGGTCGGTTGAGCGACTCCCGGTTTTGTCCTGCGATGCACGTGGCATCGCGTGATCGCTCGCCCTACAATCCCGCTCAAGGCTTTGACAAGGCCGGCTTAGCTCAGTTGGTAGAGCACCTGATTTGTAATCAGGGGGACGGAAGTTCGAGTCCGTCCGGGGGCACCAGCCTTTCCTCCAGCACAGCCCGACACGCATATCCCAGTGCAATTGCGCGGCATTTGACG
>JAGRJB010000207.1 GCA_020442965.1 Pseudomonadales bacterium | reverse complement strand
CAGGTCGACAACGCCGCCGTCCACTTGGTGTACTCGGTGTCGAGCAGTCCGAGAGCTGCGTTCAGTTCGAGACCGGGCACCGGTACGGCAACTACCTCGAGTTCGGCACCATCGAATGTAGCATTGCCGGAATTGATGCGACCGAATCCACCATCAGACGTGGCCAAGCTGGCCTGCAGTCCCTCGTATTTGTTGCGGAATACCGCAACGTTGGTGCGCAGCCGGTTATCAAGCCAGTCGGCCTTGAGACCCGCCTCGTAGCTCCAGTTGGTTTCCGGATCGCCGATGATGCGGCTATAGTTTCGCAGCGCTGCGACGTCACGACCGGAGGTTGTCCCGCCCTTGAAGCCCTTGGTTGCCGAGGCATAGATTAGTGCCGAGTCATTGAACTTATAGTTGACTACGAACCGCGGCGTCCATTCCCGCCAAGTCTTGTCAAAGGCACTCTGGTTGGTGAAGTTGAAATAGCCAAGTCCAATCTGTGCCGGTGTACACGGCGACGCAGCAGCCTGCGCCGGCGTGGCACCCGTGGTGTTCAAACATACGACGTTCTGGGTGCCGTTAGGGAGCAGCACGTGGTTCGAGAAGTCTTTGCTTTCTTCGGTATAGCGTACGCCCACTGTAACGGCGACCTGATCCGTGACATCGAATGTGCCACTCCCAAATAGTGCGTACGAATCAGTCGTCATTGCTTCTCGAGCAATGTTCGTCAGGTCGATGCGGCCCGCGGATGCGACCGGTAGTCCGAACAACTGCGGAAGACCCAGGACGCTCACGGTATCTTGATCATTTTGCTCGCGGAAGAAAAAGACACCCGCGATGTAGTTGAGGCGACGGTCCATCAGCGTGCCGACGGCGTGCAATTCCTGGCTCAATTCATACTGATCCTGATCCTGCCGCACATGATACCGAGCGTTGATAGAAGGTGGCGGCGCATACACATCACCGTCGGCGTCGAGGTAGAGCAGGTTGGACATCGCCCGATAGGCGCTGATCGACGTTATCGTCAAGCTGTCGGTGGCCTCGAAATCAAGCGTGGCCGAAACACCCCACATATCGAGATCGTTCGGTGCGTCGCTGCCGATGTCCGAGTCCGTCACCCAGAAGCTGCCCGTCTTGGGTGCCGGGTTGAGTAGCGGTTGGCGTGTTGCATCGAGCACCAGTGGTATAGCGTAGCCCGGTGTCGAATTCTCGGAAATGTAGTCGGCGCTAAGCAAGACGTGGAAGCGATCGTTCGGCTCGGCAAGTAGCGACAGACGCGCGCCTTTGACGTCCTGGTCGTTGACGTCTTGGCCGTCGAAGGCGTTGTACGTGTAGCCGTCGCGCTTGCGCATGAGCACTGCGCCCTGCAGTGCGACTTTGTCGCCGATCGGCATGTTTCCGGTGGCCCGTACATCCAAGCGGTTGTAGCTGCCGATCGTTGCCTCAGCCTGGCCGCGGAATTCACCGAGAGTTGGCTTGCGCGAGATCAGCTTGACCGCGCCGGCCGTCGTGTTGCGGCCGTATAGGGTGCCCTGCGGGCCACGCAAGACCTCGAGGCGCTCGATGTCGAACAGATCGAATGTCGCGCCATTCTGGCGAGCGATGTACACGTCGTCGATGTAAATGCCCACAGGCGTATCCGCAGTGAAAAACGATTCTGCCTCGCCTACTCCGCGCATAAAGATCTTGGCGGAGCTGCTAGTGCCCGTGTTTGGCCCAATCTGGAAGTTGGGAACAACCTGATTGAGTTGTCCGATGCTCCTGATCTGCTGTCTCTCAAGCATATCAGCGGAGAGCGCGGTAATCGCGACGGGCACCGATTGCTCGGTCTCCTCGTGACGCTGCGCCGTGACGGTGATTTCCT
>JAGRJB010000206.1 GCA_020442965.1 Pseudomonadales bacterium | reverse complement strand
CGTCCATGCTGCCCGACGTGTCGACGATCAGTATGATGTTAGGACGAATACCCGCGGCGGCCGATGGATCAACGAATATTTCGGTGTCATCGGCAAGCGCCGGTGTGCCGCAAAAGCCTGTCAGCAAAGCGGCTGCGACGATGGTCCGCCAAGCTGTAGCAGCGTTTCTCATGGGCATTCCGTTCAGCGTTGCGTTGCGATGACGCGCCGCAGCTCGCTGTTTCCCTTGGAGTAGAAGACGCCGAGTTGGGCGCGTGGCGTCTTCGCCAGATGCTGTCGGAAGGCGACAAGCGTGACCCGTTCTTTGCCGACTAACCACTGCGTCGCGGCACTCGATGTGAGCGAGACCGGCGCACAACCGGCGCAGGGCGTAACGACGAGAATACCCGCGTCGCCGCCTGGCAGGATGACCTGAGAAGTAGCGGCTTCGATCGCCTGTTCGACGATCTTCAGGCCGCTCACGGGTATCGCCGAAGCTTCCTTGTCCTTGGCGGCGAGCGGGACCGCTGTGCCGACAGCCAGCAGGGCGACGAATAGTGCCAGCATCCTGGTCAGCGCCTCGACGCGTATATTGTTAGTGATCATCATGGCTTCGCTCCCTGACCGTCATTGATTGCGCGTCGCCGTCGACTCAAGGTAAGCCGGTGCCGATCTGGCCCACCGATTGTTCGCCGGCTGCACCGCCCGCGGTGGCCACGACCATGATCCCCTGCACCTGCCGATCGGTCGCGTCGCGGACGGAGGTACCGTCGCTCACGATTTCATAATGCAGGCCGATGAACCGATTGGCGCTCGACTGCGGCAAATTCGTTTCATCGCCGAGGTAACGACTTGTGGTGGTGTACCGCTCCGCTTCGCCGGGTGTCAGCTCCACGTCTGCGGCGACGGTGGGTGCCGCAC
Organism: Pseudomonadales bacterium; assembly: GCA_020442965.1. Taxonomy (GTDB): domain Bacteria; phylum Pseudomonadota; class Gammaproteobacteria; order Steroidobacterales; family Steroidobacteraceae; genus CADEED01. The sequence goes on along the minus strand of JAGRJB010000206.1, from coordinate 5,096 downwards.
CTGGCACGGCGGGTACGGTGCCCAACGCGCTGATTGCGCGCTCGATGCCAGCGCTTGACGCGAGCGCCGCATTCTTGCGGAACTGCTCATTCTGCGCCATGACGAGTTCGGTGCGCGACGTATTGGTGCCGGTCAATGCCAGCATCGTGAGTACCACGAGCAAGATGAGTCCGACGATCAGTGCAGCACCCTGTTGGCGACGCGGGGCGGATGTTGCGAGGAAAGCGCGGCGTGGCATATCAGGTGGCATATCAAAGGACCCGCGAATTGCGTAATGAAATCGTGCGCGACATGACGGCTCGCCGAAAGCGCGCGTCGGCGGCCGTCGGAACGTAGGTGACATCGGCGTAGCGATAGGTTCTGCCAGCGTCGCTGAAGCCAATCTCGGTCTGATCGGCGCGCAAGCGCAGCCAAACTCGCACGGCAACGATCTGGAAGCGCTCCAGGTCGGGGAAGTCGGGGCTGACATAGCGCGTGGCGCGCCCGTCTGTTTCGATAATGCCGTCGTTGTTCACGTCGGCTCCCGGATCGACTACGCCGTCATTGTCGTAATCGCCGGTGTCAATGCCAAATTGGACTTGCAGGTCTTCTACGCCCGAAATCACTTCGGTGTCGGTGAACACCGGCGCGCCGCCGGCCTCGGTCAAGGTCTTGACCCTGAGGGCAGGAAATCCGGGACGGTCGACCGAATTGTTAGCCACATAGTATGCGCGTACGATCAGATCGCGAATCTGATGGTCGGCATTGACGATGCCGGGCGCATTGCCATCGTCGAACAAACGCTGCGCCGTGCGGCTCGTTAGCCGTGATGCATAGAGCTGCAGGCGACCCGCGCGCGCCGCTACCGGCTCGAGACCCGCATGCCGTATCGTGAGGGTATCGGCCGTCGGTGCGGCGCCACCTGCGACAGCGCTCGGCGCACAGGTGAACGGCATCCCCGCGACGAGACCGTCGTTCGATCCTTGAATCGGCATCAGCAGGTCGACCGCAAAATTGATGCCACACTGGTGCGCTGCCGTCGGCAATCCAGGTGCAGGCACGGGCGCGGGTGCAAGCGGCGGCTGCGGGTGTTGCCGCAAGCGTGCGGCAGGTATCACAGCGCCCGGGTTGGTGGCGCTGACAAAGCCAATGCTGTCCGCCGTGTTCGTGAAGCCGTAGAAGCCCGCCATTTCGATCTCGGGCTCCATGACCGAGAACACGTAGCGGCCCTGGTCCTGCAAGCGTGCGACGCTTTCATTGATCGCGTAGGTCTGGCGGCCGTTCTGATACACGTAGACAGCACCGACCAGCAGAATGGAGCCGATCGCGAGCGATACCAACAACTCGATCAAGCTGAAGCCGCGCACACGCATCAGACGCGCTCGCGCGGCATCACGACGATGGTCGAGCGATAGCGGTAACGCCCATCGGTCGCATCGTCGTTGGTGGCAGTGGCACCCGGTTCGAGCCAGCGCACGGTAATCACGTACTGCTCGGGTTGCCCGGGATTGGCCGGTGGGTCGTACTCGACCACCGCCGAATCGACCTGGTCCGCCCCTGGAAGCGTTGCCCGCACGGAGTCAAGCCAACGGCCCAGATCGTCTTCGGCCAGCTCATCGATACTGCAGTTGCTGCCGCCCGCGGTGTTGTCCGGAGCGCATTGATGCTTCGCCGGCGCGCCGCCATAGGCGGCGATGTCGTAAGCAGCCTGCGCCGAACTGTTAGCGCGAATTCGATCGGCCATGTCGGTGACCAGATTGATGGCTTGAGTGCGAAGCAGTGCAGTGCGACTGTTCTTGACGTTGTCGACAAACAAGCCGGCGATGCCCAGGAGCCCGATCGAGAGCACCAGCAAAGCCACCAATGATTCGACCAGGCTGACTCCCGCTTGCGACGCACCGATATGATTCATGGGCAATCAATCCCCCAGGCAGAGATGACGTCGGCCTCGCGCGTGATGCGAGCGCGACCGTTGGCATCGACTGCCAGGGCCCGCGCGTCGGCCCGATTCGAGCCGCCCTGGCCGGCGATGCCGCGCGCGTCGCAGTACACGATCCGGGTCAGCGACGGCAAAGCCGCCCGGTCGTCGACATAGCCTGTGGACGCGATCGACACGCATCCGCCGTTCGCGGCAGCAGTTACTCGGAAAGTATCCGACACTCCCGCGTCATTGATCGGGGCCTCGCCGCCAATCACGGCTTCGGCCGCTTCGCGCGTGCAACTGCGATCGCTGTCTTCGAAGATGATCCAGCCGCCGAAATCCGCGCTGTCGCAAGCCGGGGCATTACTACTGGCGCTCGAGGATGGACAGATCGAGACAGTGGTGCGGCGCTTGATCGCTTCGGTGCGAGCCAGCTGGGTTGCCGCGAGGAAATCATTGGCGACACTGGTGAGGCGTGCGTTGCGACGGAATTCGGCGAAACTTGGCGCGCCGACCGCGAGAATGACGGCCGCGATGGCGATCGCGAACATCAGCTCGAGCAGCGTAAAGCCGCGTGCGGAATAAGGTAAACCGCAGAAGCGAGACGAATGGAGCCCCATAACCGCATTGTCGGCCTTCTGTCGCCCGATGCGATAGCCCTAAACGCGAAGTGGCGCGTGTCATCCGATGAGCGGCGTCTGGGGACCGACGACCGTGCGTCTCGACGAGTGGAATCATTCGCACGCTCGTGCTGGCGCGGTTGCGAGGCGGGGTCGCCCGGATTGGCTAACGATGACCTGCGACGGTGCGGCGATCGCGTCGCGATCGCAGATGGACAATGTGTTGGTGGTGCCAGCGCGCGAGACAGGCCAGAAGGTGACACTCGTGCGGCTGCCGCGCAGGCTGATTCGCCCGGGCAGACGCGAGCGAAATAGCACGGTGTCGCGCGGATCGAGCCTGCCGCGGTCAGCGCCCGTGTCGAGCCACGCCAGGTAACCGTCGCCGGGTCGATCGATCACGTTGAGGCAGGTGCCGGTCGTGCCTGTCACGCAAACGATCCCCGGCTGGCCACGCGTGATCGCAGCGGCCCGTGTGGAATGCAGAGCGCTCATGATCTCGTGTGTCGCGCTCAGGACGGCAGCCCGGCGTGCCATATGCCGAAAGCCCGGCGCCGCTGCCGCGGCGAGAATGGCGAGCAATGCCAGTGCTGTGAGCAACTCGATCAGTGTGACTCCGTGTGCACTTCGCATGCCGACAACTCCTTCGAGGCCTCAGGCCAAGAGATCTTGCCGCGGCTTGCGCTGCCGGTGGCAGCGCAAATCGAGCGCAAACGACGGTATTCAGGCCTTTTGCACGCTATCGTTCGCTATACTGGAAAGATGACGATGCAGATCGTGCCGCCGGTCGACCGAGCGAGACTCGCCGAGAGTCTGGCGGCACGCGGGGTGCGGCCGACTGCGCAGCGACTCAAGATTGCGTCGCTCCTGCTGGCGACGCCGCAGCACATGACGGCTGAGCAGATCATCGCTACGCTCAAGCAAGCCGGGACGCGCGTCTCCAAGGCAACGGTCTACAACACGCTCAATCTGCTGGCTGCGCACGGTTTTGTCCGGCAGGTCTCGTCGGGCGACGAGCGAGCGCTGTTTGACTCCAACACGCATCCGCACTACCACTTTCACGACCTGGATGGCGGCTCGTGGAGTGATGTCGAGGAATCGCAGGTCAGTTTCAGTCGTTTTCCCGAGCCGCCGCCAGGTTTTGCAGTGGTTGGAGTCGATCTGACGATCCGGCTGCGACGCTTAGCTAACAAGTAACTCTCATTGAAGCTGCGCGAAGTCATCGCGCTGACGCGCGGCTACCCAGGTCGACTTTGGCTGGTGTGTTTCGCGACCTATGGCTTCAGTCAGATGGATCTGGCGCTCTGGAGCTATGCGCTGCCGCTGATCAAGCTTGAATTTCAGCTGACACGTACCCAGTTGGGTTTGTTGTCCGGGATCCCATTCGCGCTGGGTGGCTTGGGTCTCATCTGGCTGGGGTTGCTCGCTGATCGCTACGGTCGCCGCAAGATGCTGATCTTCGGTACCCTGGCGTCATCATTGTTCGTGGCCGCACATGCGCTGACCACCAGTCTCCTGCCGCTGGTTGCCGTTCGAGCCGGCAGCATTGCCTCAGGCGGTTTGCTGTATCCGGCCACAGGAGCACTGGTCGTCGAGGAAGCGCCCGCGCGAATTCGCGGGCTGATGACCGGCCTGTTGCAAATCGCGTATCCCATCGGCTGGTTTCTAGCCTCGATCTTGGCTGTACTGCTGCTGCAGTCGCACGGTTGGCGAGTGTTGTTTCTGACCGGCCTCGTCAGCATGCCCTTCGTGTGGGTGATTCGCCGAGTCGTGCGCGAGTCGACGCGCCTCGCACCCGCGCAGCCGCGCGATCGCCCCGCGTCGTTTCGGGACCTGTTCGCGCCGCAGTTGCGCCGCCGCACGTTGACGCTGTTCGCCGCACAGTATTGCTTCGTGGTGGCGTACGGCGGCACGTTCCTCTTTGCGCCTACCTACTTTCACGAACAACGCGGTTTCGAGATTGCCGGGACGGCAACACTCGTCGGCCTGAGCAATCTGATCGGACTGCTGGGCTATTTCGCCGCAGCCTGGGTCGGTGAGTTCTATCTGACTCGCCGGACAACCACTATTATCTGGACCCTGCTCGGCAGCGTGTTTTTCATGGTGTTCCTGCGGCTCTCCGAGGGGTATGTTCAGAGTCTGATCGCCTTTTCGATCATGGCGGTTTTCCTGCTCGGCACGGCTGCAGTCAAATTCGCGTACGTCGCCGAGCTGTTCCCAACTCGTTTGCGCGCCACCGGTATCGCGTTTGCGAGTTCCTTCGCGGTCGTGTTGGGGCAGGCCACCGGGCCGGCGTTGATTGGTTGGCTCGCGGACCGCTACGGCTGGGACTGGGCGATGTTCTGCGGTGGCGCGCTGCCTCTGATGCTGGCCGCCGTCCTGTATATGTTCCTGAAGCCGCTGCCCTCGGGACTCGATGTCGATGAGGTACAGCGCCGATTGGCTGCCTGAGCGTGCGCACGCTTTTGGCCATTTGAATTGCCTCGCAGGCGCGCGGCGACTAGAATTCCGCCGCCCTAATCGCACCCCATTGCTGGTTGTGCGGGTTCGCTAATTTGCCGGGGTAGCTCAGTTGGTAG
>JAGRJB010000205.1 GCA_020442965.1 Pseudomonadales bacterium | reverse complement strand
GTGGGTCGGCCAGCGTCTTTTGCGCACCGCCCATGTCCTGGTCGATGCGCAGCAAGCCTTCGGTGACACTCCACTGAAAGACACCCCAGCCACGCCCACGTCCGGCACGCAGACTGGCGGTACGGACGAGGTCGAGGACACGCGTTTCGTCGCGGCTTTCGACCACGATGAGCGCGGTGCGCGATGCGAGCAGTGTCTGCAGTTCATCAGCGGGCGACGGGACACTGGCGGCTTCAGCTGGGTATTGCATCGTGACCAAACTCTAGCAAATCGGCGGTCGGGAGCCGTGACGGAATCGGCACCCGCACCGCTGGGATCAGCCCAAACTTGCGTCTGGCCGCGGTTTTTCTACAATGCGGTCTCAGGGCCGGGTCCTGCCACATGCGGACCTGGCCTTTGCATTTGCGGGAGTCGTTAGCGATGGCGAAGCGTTCGAAGTCTGCCCAAGGTGCGTTGCGCGCCAAGCCTCAGAGCAAGCGCGGTTGGATAGATCCGTTCCGCGGCGATGAAATACGGCGACTCGTCAAGGAATTTGGCTCGCCTCTCCTGATCGTCGATTGCCAGCGGGTGCGCGAGCAGTACCGCAAGTTGCACAAGGCCTTGCCGGGTGTCGATCTGCACTATGCGCTCAAGCCACTGCCGCATCCGGCGGTGGTCGAAACGATCGCCGAGCTGGGCGGCTGGCTCGATCTGGCGACCACCGGCGAGGTGCAGTTGATCGAGCGGTCGGGGATGGATCCCGCGCGCTGTATCCACACTCATCCGATCAAGCGCGACATCGACATCCGCAATGCGCTGGCGGCCGGCGTGCGAGTGTTCGTCGCTGACAACCCGGACGAGGTACGCAAGTTCGTGCCGTATCGCGATGAGCTCGAGATACTGCTGCGCGTGTCTTTTCGCAGTCCCGGTGCGGTGTGCGATCTATCACGCAAGTTCGGTTGTGATCCCGAGGACGCAATCGAATTGGCGCGGCTCGCGCGACAGCTCGGGATCGAGGTGCGCGGTGTGTCATTCCATGTGGGTTCGCAGGCCGCAGATGCCGCCAAGCACGTCGAAGCGATCGACGCCTGCAAGTCGATCATTGCGGCTGCACGGCGCGAGAAGTTAGGTCGATTCGATACGCTCGATATTGGCGGTGGCTTCCCGATCAGTTACGGCAGACGAGTCGCCGACATCGCGCGCTTCTGTGCGCCGATTCGCGCTGCGCTCGCGAAGTTGCCGGCGAGAATACGCGTGATCGCCGAGCCCGGTCGGTATATTGCCGGCCCCGCCGCGATCGGGGTGGCCTCGGTCATGGGCCGCGCGCGGCGCGAAGGGCACTGGTGGTACTACCTCGATGATGGACTGTACGGGTCTTACAGCGGGCAGTTGTTCGATCACGCACGTTACCCCGTGGAAGCGTTGCGCCAGGGCAAAGAGAAGCTGCCGTCCGTGTTGGCCGGGCCCACCTGCGACAGCATCGATGTCATCGCGGAGAATCTGCTGCTGCCGGAGCTGAAGGCGGGCGATCTGGTCGTGGGCCGCGCAATGGGCGCCTACACCTGGGCCAGTGCCTCGGAATTCAACTTTTTCCCCAAAGCCACCGTGGTTTCGGTCAATCGCAGCCCAGGCGATCGTGGGACTGTGATGGCGGTCGACTGACAGGCGACCGAAGCGCTTGCGCGCGCACCGCCGTTTCGGCGACGATGGGCGTATGAGTTCCGTTCGTCAGTGGTCGCGGCGCCGCATTCTGCTCAGTGTTGCTGCCGGCACCGTGCTGGCGCCGCTGTCTGGACTCGCGTCTGCAGCAAATGCCAAGAGCGCACCGCGCCGCGCGGCCGAACGGTGGCTCGAGCTGTTCAATACCCACACCGGTGAAACCGCTGCCGTCGCCTTTCGGGCAACCACCGGCTTTGTGGCCGAGTCGCTTGTCACGCTGGCGCGCTTGCTGCGTGACCATCGCAACGGCGAGCAGCATCCCATCGATCCGATGCTTTACGATCAGCTCGCTGATCTTGCGATCGCGGCCAAAGTCGAGCCACGGTTTGAAGTGATTTCCGGGTATCGGTCACCGCGCACCAATGCGCGCCTCGCGGCTAACAGCTCAGGCGTCGCCAAGCACTCACTTCACCTCGAGGGCCGCGCAATCGACGTGCGGCTCAAGTCCGTCTCGTGCGCGACCCTGCGCGATCTCGCGCTGGAGGCGGGGCGGGGTGGCGTTGGTTATTATCGCCATTCGGATTTCGTGCATCTCGATACCGGCCGATTCAGGACCTGGGCCGGTTAGGGCTTACTGCCGAACGCAGCAACCAAGTTCGAGCGGGGCCCGCGATGCAGTGCCCATTCACTCGTATTGAGAATCAGTCCAGACCGCTATTGCAAGCGTGCTGCCCAACCAAAGGGAGCAATTGAGGCGTTATCCGACGCGTGCTGTAGTCAGACCAAGATGTTGCAGCGAAAACACCACGTTGTTAGCCGTGGCGAATTCTGACAAGAGGTGTCCTTATGGCAGTCATTGCTCGATTCATCTACGAGGTGAAACCTGGGCGCTTCGATGATTTTATGGCGAAGCTTCAAGAAGCCGCCGGCCGGCGGTTTAATAGCGACGTGATGCCAAAGTCGGTACGACTATTCCGGAATTCCGTACCTGGCCCCGACACAGCGCAGATAATTCTGCATATCGAATACAACGATATGGGGGCATACGGTGCAAGAACCGCGTTTGAAACTGCCAACACCGAATGGCGCAAATTGTTTGCGGCGACTCCCGATTCACCGGAAAGGCTGGTATCGGTCGAATTGCTTACCGAGTTGTAGGGAATCGAGTGATACCTAACAAGCCAATCGAGCCGACGCGGTGACGGTCTGGCATCTTGGTTTTGGTTCGGGGGCCCGCGCGGCTCATCGGCGAGGTTAGCCGCCATGAAGAACCCACGCCCAATGCCACGTATATATCTCATCGAAGGGCCCGTCGGCGCGGGAAAGTCGACATTCGCCGCATCACTCGTAACTCGCGTCGGTGCTGCTGTGCACATTGCCTTGGACGAGTGGTTCACGAGGCTCTTCAGCCCGGATCGACCGCGCGCAGACCTGATGTCGTGGTACGTCGAGCGCAAGACTCGCCTGATCGACCATATTTGGAGGCATGTTCAGTCACTCCTTGCGTGCGGCGTGTCGCCAGTCCTGGAGCTTGGTCTCGTCCAGCGGCAGAGCCGTGAAGAGTTCTATATGCGGGCACGCGAAGTCGGAGTGGATGTGATCGTGTACCTGCTCCAAGCGTCCCGCGAAGTTCGGCGTGACAGAGTCATGCGAAGAAACACCGAAATGGGCCCTACGTTCTCCATGGTAGTGCCCGCCGCAGTCTTCGAGATGGCGAGCGATGTGTGGGAGGAACCAGACGAAGTCGAGATTGTTGAGAATCGAATTGAGAGAATCTCAACGGAGGCTTGAGTGCGATGCCGGTTAACCCGTCGTTCCAGCCGACCGACACCGGCGGCAACAGGACTCCAAACTAGGCAGCGGTTTGACGAACCGCGGCATTCCGCTACCTGGTGACGCTGCGTTGCGGTCGGACCATCCCCGGCAGCCGCGGCGCTCCGCTCAGCCGTTAGGGCGCACGATCATGCCTGGAGGTGCATATGGCTCAATCCGATGGTGACCGAATCTTCGCTGGCTCAATTCCTCTGCTCTACGACCAGTACATGGTTCCCTTGATCTTCGAGCCCTATGCGGCCGACCTTGCGTCTCGCATTGCGCTACGGCAGCCCTCGTTCGTGCTCGAAATTGCAGCTGGAACGGGAGCGGTGACCCGACGCCTTGCGAGTGAGCTTCCGTCCACAACTGCAATCGTCGCGACAGACCTCAATCAGGCAATGATCGATCATGCGGCGGCAGTAGGTACGAGCCGTACCGTTGAGTGGCGTCAGGCTGATGCAAGTCAACTGCCGTTCTCCGACGAGAGTTTCGACGTCGTCGTTTGTCAGTTCGGCGCGATGTTCTTCCCCGACAAGCCGAGGGCATTCTCGGAGGCCAGGCGCGTTCTCCGCCCTGGAGGGACATTCATCTTCAACGTGTGGGATACAATCGAACACAATGAGATCGCCGAGACTGTGACGCTGGCACTCGAGAAGATGTTTCCTGAAGATCCACCCCGTTTCATGGCGCGCGTTCCTCATGGCTACTGCGACGGCGGGTTGATCGCCAGGCACTTGGCCGAAGGAGGGTTTGCTCGGAGGCCCGTCATATCGACGCTGGCGGCAAGAAGCCGCGCACCGTCCTCCAGCATTGCTGCGGTCGCCTATTGCCAAGGGACGCCACTCAGAAGCGAAATCGAAGCCCGAGGTCCAGCGCGCCTACTCGAGGCTACGGACGTAGCCGCAGCGGCGATCCGCGACCGGTTCGGCAGCGGTGCAGTAGACGGCAAGATTCAGGCAAAAATTGTCGTCGCTGAACGTTAGGCTGCGTGGGTAGAGGAGTGGGGATGCCTGCAGCACAAGCCGTCCAGCGTCGCCCTCAGTCACTCGGGGAAGAGCTCGCTAACAGCATTAGCCACGGCACGGGCTTTCTCGCTGCCCTGATCGCGTTTCCGGTTCTCGTGATCGGTGCGGTCCCGCACGGCGCGGCCGCGATCGTTGGCGCAGTGGTGTTTGCTACGACCATGATTCTCTTGTATCTCACGTCGACTCTGTACCACGCGCTGGCGCCGAATCGAGCGAAGCGGGTATTGAAGGTGCTAGATCACGGGGCCATCTATCTCCTCATCGCCGGGACCTACACGCCTTTCACCCTGGGCGTATTGCGGGGCCGCTGGGGGTGGACGCTCTTCGGATTCATCTGGGCCCTCGCCATCGCCGGCGTGGCCCTCAAGTCCAGCCGGCGCATTCGTCACCCGCGACTCTCAACTGGACTGTATGTCGCCATGGGTTGGCTGATTCTCATCGCGGCAAAGCCCTTATGGGATGCGATGGCGGGGTGGGGCCTGTTTTGGCTCGCGGCTGGCGGCGTCGCCTACACAGCGGGAATAGGGTTCTACGCAGCTCCTAAAATGCGGTACGCCCACTTCGTATGGCACCTGTTTGTACTCACGGGGACCGCATGCCACTTCATCGCCGTGTTCTGGTACGCGGCCTAACAGGCGCGCGGCATCGACGGGACCGCAGCGGCCCCGCAACTCACGCGCCGGGCGTTACGTGCACACAACCGATCGAGGCAATATATGAGTCACCATGAAGTTCACCGATCACATCGTGTTGGTTGGCTGCGTGCAGCTGTATTGGGCGCCAACGACGGCATTGTATCCACGGCCAGTCTCATCATTGGTGTTGCCGCAGCTAGTGCGACTCGGGAGAGTATTCTCTTGGCAGGAGTTGCGGGACTGGTTGCCGGGGCGATGTCTATGGCTGCGGGCGAATATGTGTCCGTCAGCTCACAGTCAGATACCGAGAAGGCTGACATAGCAATTGAAAAGCGTTCGCTAGAGAATAATTTCGAAGCTGAGAAAGATGAGCTAGCGCAGATCTACGAGAATAGAGGGCTCGGGCCAGTTTTGGCCAGGCAAGTCGCAGAAGAACTGATGGCTCATGACGCGCTCGGCGCCCACGTCCGAGATGACATAGGATTGTCGGCAAGCGCTGGCGCTCAACCCGTACAGGCCGCATTGTTTTCAGCAGGAACGTTTACTATCGGTGCTGCGCTTCCCTTGCTGGTGACTTGGGTCGTGCATGGGCCTCGATTGATCGCGATGGTTGCTGGTTCCTCTCTGCTATTTCTGGCAGCTCTCGGCTCTCTTGCCGCGCGAGCTGGCGGTGCCTCGATTTCCATTGGAGCGATACGTGTGACTTTTTGGGGTGCATTGGCTATGGCACTAACCGCCGGTGTTGGTCGCATATTTGGCGTAGTTGACTAGTGGCACCTCAATCGGCCGCTACTACATTCGAGATACACATGACAGGCGTGAATTCTGTGACTGACACCTACATCGACATGGCTGGCAACAATCATGAGTGACCAAGTCGAACCGGACTGGGATCCGCGATCGGAAGAGTTCCTTCGTGACCAGCGCCTGACCTACGACCGAATGCGTGAATGTTGTCCTGTTGCGTATAGCGAGTTCATGGGGTGGTCGCTGTTTCGGCATGAGGACGTAACCCGCGTGCTCCAGG
>JAGRJB010000204.1 GCA_020442965.1 Pseudomonadales bacterium | reverse complement strand
CGACTGGAACACAGCGCCCGCGTCCCGGCTGACAGGTGCCAGAATTTCCATGATCGTCAGGGTTTGCGACGGCATCGCCGTCTGCGCAACCGACAGCGCCGTCGCGGTGGCGCCAGGGGTTCCGGTGATGAATTGCTTGTCGGCGCTGTTGCCAGCCGAAGCGACTGTTAGTACGCCCGCCGCGGTGGCATTGTCGACCGCTGCGGACAAATCGTCGTCGAATGCCTGGCCGTACGACGCGCCCAGCGACATGTTGATGATGTCGACGTGGTCGCTCAGATTGCCGTCACCGTTCGGATCGAGCGCGAACTCCATCGCCTGGATGAGTGCTACGCCGCTGCATGAGGATGTCGGCGACGAACAAGCCTTGATCGCATACAGTTTGACGCCTGGTGCGACACCAAGTCGACCGCCGATGATGTCGGCGACGTGCGTGCCGTGACCGCCGAAAGTCGTTGCATCCGGCGAGGCGATCGGATCCGGATCCGGCGCCAGGGCGGGGGTGTTAGGCCAGGTTTCGCCAACGAAGTCGTAGCCGCCCACGACCTTTGCGCTGGGGAACAGGCCGTCGTCCGCCGTGGTGCCCGGATCGTCGATCACGAGATAACCCGTGCCCGGTGCCACGGTCGGAATCGGATCGGCGCTCGGATCCGTGGGAATCGGCGCCCAAGCTGCCTCGTAAGCCGCCTGCGTGCCGGGACCGCCAAGGTCGCGATGGGTGTAGTCGATGCCGCTGTCGATCACAGCGACGCGCACACCATCGCCGCGCGCACCGGCCGCCTGGGCGGCTGCCGCGCCGATGTAGGGTACGGTTTCTGAAAGATCGAGTCGGTAGTCACCGACCGCGACGACGCGCGTCACCATGGCGTCGTTCGCGAGCGCTTCAAGATCTGCGCCATCTACTTCGAGAACAACCGCGTTCAAGGCCAGCTGCACCGACGCCAGGACAGAGGCGCTGGGCGCGAGCCCCATCGCGCGATTGATGAAGGCCGCTTGTTCGGCCTCGATCTGACTGCGTGAGCCGCCGCCCACGGCCACGGGTGCAGTCGTTAGTCGCACCAGCACCGTCTGCCTGCCCACCGCGTTGCGGAGCGAAGGATGCAAGGTGTTAGCGGCCGGATTGGTATCGATGATGGCCGATGGTAGTGCCAATTGGCTGAATCGCCCGCTGTTCGGCATGGTTAGCCTGTCGGCGCCTGCCGCAGCGAGAGTGCTGGCCGTGAGCAAGGCACTCGCAAGTACCCAGCCGAGCGGCGCGCGTCGTTTTTCGCTCCGTGTAGTCATTTGTCTATCCCCTAACGAACCCGTTATTCCATGGCGATACAGGACGTCGGACGCCCGCGCCGCGGTGGTTCTGTTTGTTGACCGCGCACGCAACGCGAGTGAAGAGTGCTCGCGCCGTATCCCCAGGACCCGCGTCGACGCTACTCCGAGAGGCCGAATTATTCAATCGTGCGCCGCTACCCTGTTGGCGCACGATTGGACATAACGTGCGGTTAGGAAGGAGTGGTGCTCTGTTTCTTGCGCGGCGCGGCTTTTTTCTTTTTCTTTGCGGGTGCTTTCTTCTTCGCGGTCTTCGCTGGCGCTTTGGCCCGCGCCGGTTTCGCGGCGGTCGTGGGTGTGACAGCAGTCTCCGCTGCGATCTTGCCCGATGCCTTTTTCTTGCCCTTGAATCGCGACCCGCGCGGCGGCGCAGCAGCGAGCAACTCACGACATTCGTCGAGCGTCAGCGTTTTGGGATCCCGATCTTTCGGAATCTTGGCATTGCGCGTTTTGTCGGTGATATAGGGACCATAGCGCCCATGCAACACCTGAATCTCATCGACGCCGAAGTCCTGGATGAGGCGATTGGCGTCCGCCTCCTTCTTCGCCCGAATCACCTCGAGTGCGCGTGGCAGCTCGACCGTGTACGGGTCGTCGTCCTTCAAGGAGACGTATTTGGCGCCATACTTGATGTACGGCCCGAATCGCCCGACGCTCGCCTGTACGGACTCACCTTCCGGTGTTTCACCTAGAGCGCGCGGCAGCTTGAAGAGCTCCATCGCCTCGGTATAGGTGATCTTGTCCATCTTTTGGCCGGGGCGCAGACCTGCGAACTTTGGCTTGTCCTCGTCGTCGCGCGTGCCGATCTGCACGAACGGCCCAAACCGACCCATGCGTACGCTGACGGGCTTGCCGCTCGCAGGGTCCGTGCCGAGCTCGCGCGCCATGGCCACTTCGTCGCGCGAAACGTTCTTCTCGGTATGTTCGACGAGGTCGATGAAGGGCTTCCAGAAGCGCTGCAGTGGCTGAGTCCAGTTCTCTTCTCCGCGTGAGACCGCGTCCAGTTCGTCTTCGAGTGCGGCGGTGAAGCCGTACTCCACATATTTGTGGAAATGCTTGGACAGAAAACCGTTGACGATCTTGCCAATGTCCGTCGGGATGAAGCGGCGCGCATCCATGTCGACGTATTCCCGATCTTTCAGCGTCGAGATGATCGTCGCGTAAGTGGAGGGGCGCCCTATGCCGTGCTCCTCGAGCGCTTTGACGAGCGATGCTTCGGAAAAGCGCGGCGGCGGCTCGGTGAAGTGCTGTGCGCCCTTGATGTCGACCAACCGAACCCGGTCACCGTCGTTCATCGCCGGCAGGATGCGATCGGAATCGTCTTGCACTTTCGTATCGTCGAAGTCTTCTTGGTAGACTGCCATGAAGCCGGGTTTGACCAGCGTCGAGCCGTTAGCGCGCAGCACGTGGCGATCTTTGATCGTGCCGATTGGTTTATCAGGCGAGCGCGCCGCTTGCGATATGACATGCGGATCTGTGACTTGCGACTGGGGGACCAGGTCGACGGCCACGGTATCGAACAGCGCCTGCGCCATCTGTGATGCCAGAGCGCGCTTCCAGACGAGCGCGTAGAGCCGAAACTGGTCGTTGTCGATCCTGCCTTCGACGCGCGACGGGATGATCGCAGCCGACGTCGGCCGGATGGCTTCGTGCGCTTCCTGGGCATTGCGCGACTTGGTCTTGTAGACACGCGGTTCGTCCGCAACGCTCTCTTTGCCAAACTGCTGTGCGATCACCTCACGCATCTCGCGCACGGCGTCCGCGGCGAGGTTCACCGAATCGGTTCGCATGTACGTGATCAGACCGATGCTGCCTTCGCCGAAGTCCACACCTTCATACAACTGCTGTGCGAGCCGCATCGTACGTTGCGCCGAGAATCCGAGCTTGCGCGCGGCTTCCTGCTGCAGCGTCGAAGTCGTGAAGGGCGGCGACGGATTGCGCCTGCGTTGCTTCTTGTCGATCGATATGACGGTGAGCTTGCCATCGGCCGCGGCACGGATCGCCGTCTCGACCTGGCGTGCACTCGACTCGTTAGTGAAGCTGAATTGCTCCACCTTGTCGCCGGCATATTCGGTTAGCTTGAGCGGAAACGTCTGTTCGCTGTGCTCACCCTCCGCATCGAGCGTCCAGTACTCGCGCGGCACGAAGCTCAGTACTTCCTCTTCGCGCTCGCAGATCATCCGCAGCGCCGGACTTTGCACACGCCCGGCGGACAGACCGCGGCGGACTTTCTTCCACAGCAGCGGCGACAGATTGAAGCCAACCAGGTGATCGAGCGCGCGACGAGCCTGCTGCGCATTGACGAGGTCGTGCGAGAGCTCGCGCGGCTCGGCGATCGCGCGCTGCACCTCACCCTTGGTGATCTCGTAGAACACCACGCGCCGAACGCTCTTGCCATCCAGTGCGCCGCGCTCTTTCAGGATCTCGTGCAGATGCCAGGAGATCGCCTCACCCTCGCGATCAGGGTCGGTTGCGAGGTACAGCGCTTTGCTCTTCTTGAGCGCACGCGCGATGGCATCGACGTGCTTCTCGTTGCGTTCGATCAGACGATACTTCATCGCGAAGCGCGCGTCGGGATCGACGGCACCTTCCTTGGCGATCAGATCGCGAACGTGACCGTATGAGGCTAACACCTCGAAGTCCTTGCCCAGATATTTCTTGATGGTTTTCGCCTTGGCGGGCGATTCCACGACTACTAAGTTGTCAGCCACAATGCTCGTCGGTCATTCGTTGCTATTTCCTACGCTCAGGCCCGCGGCCGGCATCAGTGCGATGTTGGTGCTTGATCGTCGAACACCAGGTTTTCCATCAACGCGTAGGCGTGTTCCTGCCCCGGCTGACTCGAGAGGACCATCAATACCAGCCACTTGAGCCGTTCGATATCGACGTCGTCGGCATCGAGCGCCATCAGCCTGTCGATGACGATCTCGCGCTGCGACGGCGACAGGATGCCCTGTTCTTCGAGCCCGAGCAGGTAACCACGGGACTCTGTGCTGATGCGCTCGAGTTCATGCGGAACATAGATACGGATGGCTGGCGCATCAACCGCACCGTCGTCGTCCGACGCAATCTCGGCTACGGCCTCGCGGTGCCGCTCGCCAGCAAGATCCGCCAGCCAGTCGAGCGCGCGCTCGACGTCGGCGCGACCGAAGCCGGCGCGCTCGAGGTCGTCGGCGAGCGCGTCACGCTCGGGCACTACTTCGTGATCGGTCAGCATGTACTGATCGAACACATAAATAAGGATGTCTACGACGCTTCCGTTCATTACTTTCGTTCACTGCGGGGCTGGCTGCGGCTGTAACGACCACCTGGGTGCGGTTGTACCTGACCCTCGAGTTCGAGGATCAGCAGCATTGAGGCAACAGATTCACTCGGGAATTCCGTGCGCTCGACCAGCGTATCGACCGTCACAGGCTCAAAGGCGAGCGCATCTAACAGGATTTTGTAGTCGTTGTCCAACGAGGGGGGGGTCGCTGCTGCGCCCTTCGCCGTCGGGGTATCTCCGGTAGCCAATTGTTTTTGCAGTGAAAAAGGCAATTCCGACAGTACATCGGCCGCCGTCTCAACGAGTTTGGCGCCTTGGCGAATGAGGCGGTGGCAGCCACGGGCGAGCGGGTTGTGGATGGAGCCCGGGATAGCAAACACGTCCCGACCGGCCTCCCCAGCATGTCGCGCGGTGATGAGTGAGCCCGACTCGCGCGCAGCTTCGACGACGAGCGTACCGAGGGCCAGGCCCGCAATGATGCGATTGCGCTGGGGAAAATGGGCTTTGAGCGGCGGAACGCCTGGGGCGAACTCAGACACCAGCGCTCCGCCCTGCAGGACGATTTTCTCACCCAGGCCGGCGTTCTCACGCGGATAGAGCTGATCGAGGCCATGCGCGCACACGGCGACCGTCAGGCCGTCCGCCGCCAGGGCGCCCTCGTGGCAGGCGGCGTCTATGCCGAGCGCCAGACCGCTGGTGATCGCCAAGCCGGCTCGGGCGAAGTACTGGGCGAACTCCCGGGCGGTAGAGCGTCCACCGGCCGTGGGATTGCGGCTCCCCACCATGGCGAGCTGTGGGTGTCGCAGCACAGCGGCATCGCCGCGAACAAAGAGCACAGCGGGTGCGCGGCGCAGTTCGAGCAGCTGGGGGGGATAGGCAGGATCGCAACAGGGAATCAACAGGCAGTTATTGCGCGATAAAAAGCGGGTATCTTCGGCGATCGTGTCATTATCTATCGCTAGATAAGCATCCACCAGCGATCCCGGCCAGCCGACTGCGGTCAGTGCCGCGCGCTTGCCTCGCTCCAGCGAGCGCAGGTCCGGCTCCTGATCGAGCAGGGCCCGAATGGCATCGGCGTGGAGCCCTGGCGTGCGAGCCACGCGCGCCCAGAGCGCAAGGTCTGCGGACATGCCGGCAGCATAGAACGAAAAAGCCGGCGTTGCGGCCCGCTCTTTCTAGTGTAGCGGGGGAAAAAGGCCCCGGGGATACGGCAGGGTCCCTAGGGGTTGCGGATGTGATCCGCCACTCGAATGGCATTCTCGGCCGAAACGATCAGTCCGAAGCTCATGCGATCGTAAACTCGAAACACGAGCATCGTCCCCGATCGTTCGTTGGGCAATTTCACCTTCGGCGCAAACGCCGAGCCTGTCTTGATGCCGAAAAAGCTGCGCTTCCCAAAGTTGTCGCGCACGACTTCGCCGGCTTGATCGACCGCCAGCACGTTGCCCGTTTCGATGCCATCCCGTGCGCCGCGATTGATCACCACTATCTGGTATTGGCCGATCAGTTCGACTCCGTCGACCACTGAAATGATCTGCCCTTTGACCGGTCGGCTGGGCGAGCGCGGCGCGAAATTCATGGGCGGGGTCAGGTCGTTGGCAATGAGACGGTCGCCCTGAAGCGTCTCGCGGGCAGTGTCGGTGAGCATCGCCTTGGCGGGATTGCCCGCCTTGGTGATCACGGCGGTCGCCGCGTAGGTTCCCATGTAGCCAACGACGTCGCCCGTCTCAGGATCACGCAGCGGATCGCCAACGTGCACCACGTTGTAGCGGGCGCGAGCCGGGCCGGCGAGATCGCGTACGTAGATCTCATGATCTGAGCCGCCGACCATGTGACCGTCGCGGAAAGCGAGTACATGCGGCGCAGTCTTGAGATCTTCGGCAGAAACCACCGACGGACGTGCCAGGAAAGCCGCGATTGCGCTGTACGGAATCGTCGCGATCGGCCCGTCGAGATCGGAGCTGCGCAACCGTGGCGACATACGTGCCGCCCCAGCCTGCGACAGGCTGATGACCGGCCGACCGTCGGTGCCGTAGGCTAGCGACAGCACATCGCCAGGATAAATCAGATGGGGGTTTTCGACCTGCGGATTGATCTGCCAGATCTCGGGCCACA
>JAGRJB010000203.1 GCA_020442965.1 Pseudomonadales bacterium | reverse complement strand
ATCGTCAACTCGATCAGTCTCAAGGAGGGGGAGGAGGCGTTTCTCAAATACGCACGACTAGTGCGGCGCTACGGCGCGGCGGTCGTGGTGATGGCTTTCGATGAACAGGGACAGGCGGACACGATCGAGCGAAAGATCGGCCTCTGTACGCGGTCCTACAAATTGCTTACCGAAACAGCCGGCTTTCCGCCGGAAGACATCATCTTTGACCCGAACATCTTCGCCATTGCCACGGGCATCGACGAGCACAACGGCTATGCGGTCGACTACATCGAAGCGACGCGCGAGATCAAGCGCACCTTGCCCTATGCGTTGGTGTCTGGCGGTGTCAGCAATGTCTCCTTCTCATTCCGTGGTAACGATCCGGTACGTGAAGCGATGCATTCTGTATTCTTGTATCACGCCATTCGCGCTGGCCTTGACATGGGCATCGTCAACGCGGGCCAGCTCGCGATCTACGAGGAGATCGAGCCGGACTTACGCGAGGCGGTCGAAGACGTCGTGCGCAACCGACGACCGGATGCGACGGAGCGACTGCTGGAACTTGCGGCACGTTTCAAGGGCGAGGGCGGTGCCAAGCGTCGCGATGACATGGAGTGGCGCAGCTTGCCAGTCGAGAAGCGGCTCGAGCATGCGCTCGTCAAAGGTATCGATGAATTCGTGATCGAGGACACCGAGGCCGCACGGCTGGCGGCGGTCCGGCCACTGGATGTGATCGAAGGTCCACTGATGGCGGGGATGAACGTCGTCGGCGACCTGTTCGGTGCGGGGAAGATGTTTCTGCCGCAGGTTGTGAAGAGCGCCCGTGTCATGAAACGCGCGGTCGCGCACCTGATTCCATTCATCGAGCTGGAGCAGGGTGGCGAATCGCGTTCCAACGGCAAGGTCGTGATGGCAACCGTCAAGGGCGACGTACATGACATTGGCAAGAATATCGTCAGCGTCGTTCTGCAATGTAACAACTTCGAGATCATCGATCTCGGCGTTATGGTCGCCTGCGATCGGATACTGGAAACCGCCCGGCGTGAGAATGCCGATCTGATCGGCCTCTCCGGACTAATCACTCCATCGCTCGATGAAATGGTGCACGTGGCGAGCGAGATGAAACGGCTGGGAATGACGCAGCCACTATTGATTGGCGGCGCAACCACCTCGCCTGCGCATACCTCCGTCAAGATCGCGACGCAGCGCACGGAGCCGGTGATTTACGTGAAGGATGCGTCTCGATCGGTGGGTGTGTGCCAGTCGATCATCACGCCTGACCGGCGCGCTGCGTTCATCAAGTCGATCGGCGCGGAGCACGAGCGCCGGCGCGAGCAACACGCCAGGAAGACGGTCAAGGTGCCGCAGCTAACGATCGCCGAGGCGCGCGCCAATGCCGCGCCGATCGATTGGGCCGGCTACACGCCGCCTGTTCCGCTACGGCTGGGGATACAGGTGTTCGACGATTACCCGTTGCCTTCGCTGCTCGAGTACATCGACTGGATGCCGTTCTTCAATGCCTGGCAGTTCGCCGGCAAGTTTCCGGCCATCCTGACAGATCCGGTAGTCGGTGAGGCGGCGAGCAACCTCTATGCGGACGCCCGCCGCCTGCTGAAAACCCTGTTAGCCGAGAAGTGGTTGACCGCACGCGCGGTTGTCGGCTTGTTTCCGGCCAATGCCGTCGGCGATGACATCGAGGTGTATGCGGACGAGACGCGCGGCACAGTGATCGCCCGACTCTGTCACTTGCGACAGCAGAAAGCCAAGGGTGCGGGGCAATCGCACGATTGCCTGGCAGACTACGTCGCGCCACGAGCATCGGGCAAGGCCGACTACATCGGCGCCTTTGCAGTGACAGCCGGCATCGGCATCGATGCGCACGTCAAGCGCTTCGAGGCGAGCCATGACGATTACTCCAGTATCATGCTCAAGGCGCTCGCCGATCGCTTTGCCGAAGCGACTGCCGAACATTTTCACGAGCGCGTGCGGCGCGAGTTCTGGGGTTACGCGCCGGATGAGGCGTTGTCGAACGAACAACTCGTTCGGGAAGAGTATCGTGGTATCCGGCCCGCGCCAGGCTACCCGGCCTGCCCGGATCATACCGAGAAAGCCAAGCTGTGGAAGTTGTTAGATGTGGAGAGGCGGGTAGGCATCGAGCTGACTGAATCGTATGCAATGTTTCCGACGGCCGCGGTCAGCGGTTGGTATCTGGCTCATCCGGAGGCCAAGTACGTGGTGTTAGGCAAGATAGCGCGCGATCAAGTTGAAGATTACGCTCGCCGCAAGGGGATGACGCTGGCTGAAGCGGAGCGCTGGCTCGCCCCGAACCTGGGGTACGAGCCCGCGGTGGCCGCCGCTTAGCACGTGGAGCGTTTCATTCCCGCCTGCGGCCGCGCGGCTGCACGTGCTGTGCCTCAGAGTGGTGTTCGGCATCGAGTTGCTCGAGATAGGCGCGGCCTCCCAGTGCGCGCATCTGCTGCAGGATCCAGCGACGTCGCTTCACGACGTAACTCGAGGGGTTCTGAACTTTGAAGGTGCGCGGATTTGGCAGCACCGCAGCCAAGGTGGCGCTTTGCTCGGCGTTGAGCTGTTTCGCCGGTCTCTGGAAGTAGCGCTGCGCCGCGGCTTCGACGCCATACACGCCGCGGCCGAACTCGGCGATGTTGAG